>DATJJL010000324.1:0-9704 GCA_035492155.1 Ramlibacter sp.
CAGGCCGACTTCCTCGTCACGGTGAAGAAGATCGAACAGGCCAACCTGCCGGAAGTGAACGAAGCTTTCGCGAAGTCGCTCGGCATCGAAGATGGCACGGTGGAATCGCTGCGCGCCGACATCAAGAAGAACCTCGAGCGCGAAGTGAAATTCCGTCTGCTCGCCCGCAACAAGCAGGCCGTGATGGACGCGCTTGTTGCCAAGGCCGAGCTCGACCTTCCGAAGTCCAGCGTGCAGTCCGAGGTCGATCGCATGATCGAGCAGGCCCGTGCCGACCTGAAGCAACGCGGCATCAAGGACGCCGACAACGCACCGATTCCCGACGACATTTTCCGCCCGCAGGCCGAGCGCCGCGTGCGCCTGGGCCTGGTTGTGGCCGAGCTGGTTCGCGCCAATGAGCTGCAAGCCAAGCCCGAGCAGATCAAGCAGCACGTGGAAGAGCTTGCGGCGAGCTATGAGAAGCCCGCCGAAGTGGTGCGCTGGTACTACAGCGACCCGCGCCGCCTGGCCGAGGTCGAGGCGATCGTGATCGAAAACAATGTCACGGAGTTCATGTTGTCGAAGGCCAAGGTCAGCGACAAATCGGTCTCTTTCGACGAGTTGATGCAGCAGGCGTAAGGGCCGTCATCCCGGCGAAGGCCGGGATCGTTCGGTCGCCAACGACCCGGCCTGCGCCGAGGTGACAGCCGAGGGGGCTTGCGGATCGGTCCGCGAGCCCCATTTGTTTTTAGCGATACAGTCCTGACAAGCATTCCGGAGTAATTCACCCCATGAGCGCACTCGACACCCAGGCCCTCGGCCTGATCCCGATGGTCATCGAGCAGTCCGGCCGCGGTGAGCGGTCGTACGACATTTACTCGCGCCTGCTGCGCGAGCGCATCGTGTTCCTCGTCGGCCCGGTGAACGACCAGACGGCCAGCCTCATCGTGGCGCAGCTGCTGTTCCTGGAGAGCGAGAACCCCGACAAGGACATTCACTTCTACATCAACTCGCCCGGCGGCAGCGTGAGCGCCGGCATGGCGATCTACGACACGATGAACTTCATCAAGCCCGATGTGTCGACGCTGTGCACGGGCATGGCCGCGAGCATGGGTGCTTTCCTGCTGGCTGCGGGCGCGAAAGGCAAGCGCATCGCGCTGCCGAACTCGAAGGTCATGATCCACCAGGTGCTTGGCGGCGCGCAGGGCCAGGCCACGGACATCGAGATCCACGCCAAGGACATCCTGAAAACCAAAGCGGTGATGAACCGCATCCTGGCCGAGAAGACCGGCCAGCCGCTCGAGCGCGTCGAGCGCGATACCGAGCGTGACTATTTCCTCGATGCAGACGAAGCGAAGGCCTATGGCCTCGTGGACAACGTCATCGCGCATCGTCCATAGCGCAATATTGCGGTTGCAGCGCAGCAACGGCGCCTCCTGCTTCGGCGGGTGGCGCCTGCGCGTTTTCGCTATCATTGACCCAAACCCGAGGACTCCATGGCCGACAAGAAAGGCTCTTCCAGCGAAAAAACGCTTTACTGCTCGTTCTGCGGCAAGAGCCAGCACGAGGTCAAAAAGCTGATCGCGGGGCCGTCGGTCTTCATCTGCGACGAGTGCATCGATCTTTGCAACGAGATCATTCGCGATGAACTGCCCACCGGCGACGAAAACCGCGAAGCGCGCGGCGACCTGCCCACGCCGGCCGAGATCAAGTCCAACCTCGACAACTACGTCATCGGCCAGGAGGCCGCCAAGCGCGGCCTCGCCGTCGCCGTCTACAACCACTACAAGCGCCTGCGCCACAAGGACAAGGCCAAGAAGGACGAGGTCGAGCTCGCCAAGAGCAACATCCTTTTGATCGGCCCCACGGGCTCAGGCAAGACGCTCTTGGCGCAGACGCTCGCGCGCATGCTCGATGTGCCTTTCGTCATGGCCGACGCAACCACGTTGACCGAAGCAGGCTACGTCGGCGAGGACGTCGAGAACATCATCCAGAAGCTGCTGCAGAACTGCAATTACGAAGTCGAACGTGCGCAGCGCGGCATCGTGTACATCGACGAGATCGACAAGATCTCCCGCAAGAGCGACAACCCCTCCATCACCCGCGACGTGTCGGGCGAGGGCGTGCAGCAGGCGCTGCTCAAGCTCATCGAAGGCACGATGGCTTCCGTTCCGCCGCAAGGCGGCCGCAAGCACCCGAACCAGGATTTCCTGCAGATCGACACGACCAACATCCTGTTCATCTGCGGCGGCGCATTCGCGGGCCTCGAAAAGGTCATCGAGCAGCGCACCGAATCGTCCGGCATCGGCTTCGGCGCGAAGGTGCGCAGCAAGGCCGAGCGCAGCCTGACCGACGTCTTCCGCGAGGTCGAGCCGGAGGACCTGATCAAGTTCGGCCTCATCCCCGAACTGGTGGGCCGCATGCCGGTCGTCGCCACGCTGGCCGAACTGTCCGAAGACGCACTCGTGCAGATCCTCACCGAGCCGAAGAACGCGCTCGTGAAGCAATACGGCAAGTTGCTGTCGATGGAAGGCGTGGACCTCGAGATCCGCCCGAGCGCGCTGCGTGCCATCGCGCGCAAGGCGCTGGCACGCAAGACAGGTGCTCGCGGCCTGCGCTCGATCCTCGAACAGGCGCTCATCGACACGATGTTCGATCTGCCGAACACCGCGAACGTGGACAAGGTCGTCGTCGACGAATCCACGATCGAAGAAAGCAAGCCCCCGCTGCTCGTGTACCGCGAAGCGGCCAAGAAGGCCTGACGGCTTGAATCCGCGCCCGGTGGTTGAAAAGCGACCGGCGCAGTCCATATTGGACTGAGATACAAAGGATTTTCATGTCCGCACTGAATCCCCTGCCCACCGACCCCATCGATCTGCCGCTGCTTCCGCTGCGCGACGTCGTGGTCTTCCCGCACATGGTCATCCCGCTGTTCGTTGGGCGGCCCAAGAGCATCAAGGCGCTGGAAGCGGCAATGGAAGCCGAGCGCCGCATCATGCTCGTGGCGCAGAAGACCGCCGCGAAGGACGAGCCGTCCACCAGCGACATGTTCGAGGTCGGCTGCATCTCCACCATCTTGCAGATGCTGAAGCTGCCGGACGGCACCGTGAAGGTGCTGGTCGAAGGCCAGCAGCGCGCACGCGTCACGAAGATCGCCGAGGGCGAATCGCATTTCGTCGCGACGGTCACGCCGCTGGACGCCGGCGGGACTGATGGCAAGTCTGCCGAGATCGAAGCGCTGCGCCGCGCGGTGATGCAGCAGTTCGACCAGTACGTCAAACTGAACAAGAAGATTCCGCCGGAAATCCTCACGTCGATTTCCAGCATCGATGATCCGGGACGTCTTGCGGACACCATCGCCGCGCACCTGCCGCTCAAGCTCGATAACAAGCAGGTCGTGCTCGATCTCGGCAACGTGAAAGAGCGCCTCGAGAACCTCTTCGAGCAGATCGAGCGCGAGGTCGACATCCTCAACGTCGACAAGAAAATCCGCGGGCGCGTGAAGCGCCAGATGGAAAAGAACCAGCGCGACTTCTATTTGAACGAACAGGTCAAGGCCATCCAGAAGGAACTTGGCGAAGGCGAAGAAGGCGCCGACATCGAGGAGATCGAAAAGAAGATCAAGGCCGCCAAGATGCCGAAGGACGCCAAGAAAAAGGCGGACGGCGAGCTGAAGAAACTCAAGCTGATGTCGCCGATGTCGGCCGAGGCGACGGTGGTGCGCAACTACATTGACGTGCTCACGTCGCTGCCGTGGTCGAAGAAGACCAAGATCAAGCACAACCTCGGGCATGCCGAGGACGTGCTGAACGAAGACCATCACGGCCTCGAAAAGGTCAAGGACCGCATCCTCGAATACCTCGCGGTGCAACAGCGCGTGGACAAGGTGAAGGCGCCTATCCTGTGCCTCGTCGGCCCGCCCGGAGTCGGCAAGACGTCGCTCGGCCAGTCGATCGCAAAGGCCACCGGCCGCAAGTACGTGCGCATGGCGCTGGGAGGCATGCGCGACGAAGCCGAGATCCGCGGTCACCGCCGCACCTACATCGGCGCGCTGCCGGGCAAGGTGCTGCAGTCGCTGTCGAAAGTCGGCACGCGCAATCCGCTGTTCCTGCTCGACGAGATCGACAAGCTCGGGACCGATTTCCGCGGCGATCCTTCGAGCGCGCTGCTCGAGGTGCTGGACCCGGAACAGAACCACACGTTCAGCGATCACTACGTCGAGGTTGATTTCGACTTGAGCGATGTGATGTTCGTCGCGACGTCGAACTCGATGAACATTCCGCCGGCGCTTTTGGACCGGATGGAAGTCATTCGGCTTTCGGGCTACACCGAAGACGAGAAGGCGAACATCGCGATCAAGTACCTGCTGCCCAAGCAGATGAAGAACAACGGCGTGAAGGGCGAGGAGCTCGAAGTTCGCGAGGACGCGATCCGCGACATCATCCGCTATTACACGCGCGAAGCAGGCGTGCGTTCGCTCGAGCGCGATCTGTCGAAGATCTGCCGCAAGGTTGTGAAGGGCCTGCAGCTGAAGAAGTATGACGGCAAGGTGATCGTCACTGCCGACAACCTCAACGACTTCCTCGGTGTGCGCAAGTACAGCTATGGCCGCGCCGAAAAGCAGAACCAGGTCGGCCAGGTTGTCGGGCTCGCGTGGACCGAAGTCGGCGGCGACCTGCTCACGATCGAAGCGGCGCTCATGCCCGGCAAGGGCAATGTGCTTCGCACCGGCTCGCTTGGCGACGTGATGAAGGAATCGGTCGAGGCCGCGCGCACGGTGGTGCGCAGCCGGGCACGCGTGCTGGGCATCAAGGACGAAGTGTTCGAGAAGAAGGACGTCCACATCCACGTACCCGATGGCGCAACGCCGAAGGACGGCCCCAGCGCCGGGGCGGCGATGACGACGGCACTCGTCTCGGCGCTCTCCGGCATTCCCGTGCGCGCCGATGTCGCGATGACCGGCGAGATCACGCTGCGCGGCGAAGTCACGGCGATCGGCGGACTGAAGGAAAAGTTGCTTGCAGCACTTCGCGGCGGCATCAAGACGGTGCTGATCCCCGAGGAGAACAAGAAGGATCTCCAGGACATTCCGGAAAACGTGAAGCAAAACCTCGACATCGTGCCTGTGAAGTGGATCGACAAGGTGCTCGAGATCGCGCTCGAACGCGTCCCGACACCGCTGACTGACGAAGAAGTGCAGCCCGCACCGGCCATCGAAACTGCGAAGACGGAACCGGCTCCCGCATCGGTCGGCGTTAAGCACTGATCGGGCGAGAAGCGCGTTTTTCTCTGCTACAATGCGAGGCTTACGCGGGCATAGCTCAGTTGGTAGAGCGCAACCTTGCCAAGGTTGAGGTCGAGAGTTCGAGACTCTTTGCCCGCTCCAGTTAAGTCAGAAACGGGAAGCATAGCTTCCCGTTTCTGTATCGGCATACGGCGCGTTAGCAAAGCGGTTATGCAGCGGATTGCAAATCCGTTTAGCTCGGTTCGACTCCGGGACGCGCCTCCACCACAATAGGGCCTGAGCCTCGGTGGTGAAATTGGTAGACACAGCGGACTTAAAATCCGCCGCTTGCCCGAAAAGCAGCGTGCCGGTTCGATTCCGGCCCGAGGTACCAGAAAGGGCAAACTCCCATGCCTAGCTACGACAACGCCCCCTTCGAAATCCATGTGCATGGCGATGTGCCGCTGCGCCCCGACGTCACCTATGCGCAGTTGCAGGAGGCTCTCAAGCCCTTGTGGAAATACGCGGGCGCCAAGTCGCTGGCCGATGCCGCAGAAAGCGCGTACGAAGAAGAGCCCGGCATCAAGTTCGACGCGCCCGATCACACGCTTCGCATGTGCTGGACTGTCGACGGCGACGACGATTTCCGCCAAAGCCTCGACGAGATGTGCATGAGCCTCAATGAGCTGTCGGAGCAGGGCGCGGCCATCGAGGTCACGTTCTACGACGCCGAATTCGATGAAGAAGACGAGCCGCCGGAAACGGAATCGCGCGACGACTTCGTCATGCTGTTTATCGGTCCGACGCCCGCTGCAATCATGCAGGTGCAGCGCGACTTGCTCGTCGAAGATGTCGTTGCGTTGATGGAGCGCCACTTCGATGCATCGGAGCTCGGTGGCGTCGTCGCGGAGGTCGATCGCCTGTTCTCGCAGCGCTTCGATGCACTGGTGAGTTCACTGGAAATCGGCAAGCCTCCGCGTGGTAGCGGCGGGCAGGGTGGTGGCGGCCACGGCGGCGGGCGCCGGCCGCGGCACCTGCACTAGGGCTCGTAGGGCTCCAGCAAATACTGCGGGACCGCAAGCTTGCGGTCGCCCCTGAGCGTCGGGGCGCAGCCAGAACGCTCGGCCAGTCGATCCCACCCGGGTTTGCCGCGCATCTCGTCGAACATCGTCGCGCGGAAGACGCGCGGCAGGTTGTCGACCGTGAAGCGCTCCGTCAAAGCCAGTGCGTCTTCAGGCGACATGACGAAGATATATGCATCGACCAGGATTTCGATGCAGTTGTCGGTGATGGGCACGCGTCGAAGCAACGTGGCTGCTTCTTCATCCCTGCCCTGCGCCGCCATGGCCATGCACGCGATGCACAGCGTGTACGACTCCTCGTGGTCGATATTGCCCAAATCAATTCGCGAG
Source organism: Ramlibacter sp. (assembly GCA_035492155.1). Classification (GTDB taxonomy): domain Bacteria; phylum Pseudomonadota; class Gammaproteobacteria; order Burkholderiales; family Burkholderiaceae_C; genus Ramlibacter. The sequence goes on from DATJJL010000324.1 coordinate 6,616, forward strand.
ACAAGGCGATCGGCACTTATCGACTCTGGAGCCGTATGCAGTTGGATCAAATCGAATGCCCGCATTCCATGTGGACGATCCCCTGTCGAAGATGGCAGATCGTCGAAGTTGGACGTGGCACGCGCCCATCGCCGCGGCAAATCCGCGCCATCTGAACGCTCAAGCATTGCCGAATGAATGACCGCTTCCAGCAATTGGCAGCGAAGTGCCTCGACACCACCCACACGCCAATGATGGTTGCACCCCCATTGCAGAACCTTGATCGCCGTGGCGGGATCACCTTGCATTCGCAAGAGCAGCGATGCTTCATAAAGCGACATGATGCTGGGCGGATTTCTTCGCAGCTCAGCTTCGGTGTGCTCGATCCGCTGCTGCCACGCGACGCTGCCGGCAGGCTGCGATCCCACATGGACGACGACGGGGTTGGGTCCGGCCGCTGAATGCTCGCGAATCGCGGTCGCGGCATCCTCAATTTCTTGAAGCACCCGCGTCAATCGATCGTAGTGTCCGCTCGCGACGAGCGTGGCGTCAATGGCTTCGTTGCTGCCACCGTCGTCCGGAATCGCGTCAAGTACCGCGGCCATGGCCGTGGTCAGGGCGTGCCTCGCATTTGCGAAGGCGTCGCGCAGCGGAGCGGGCGCCCTTTCCAGGGCGATGGCGAAACCTTCGTCCGGCTTTTCCAGCTCTTCGCACGTGCCGCCTTGTTCGTACGCGGCGGCTGGTGTGTTGGTCAGGACACCTGGCACGTCATTGCTGGCTGCGCCGGGCGCATTACGGACTTGCGTGTGTTGCGGAAATTGAGTGTGCGCAGCGCCTGGATTGGCGTTGATTTGGTTTCGAAGATCCATGCCTGCTACGTAACACGCGCAAGCACCCCGTTCCCAAACCAAGGTCTTGACGCGCTTTGCAGGGCCTGCGCAGAGCCTGTCGTCAACAATTGCATCCAGCCAGCACCTTCGGTGCGAAGCAGACCCTTCGATTCCAGGAGGCGTCGCGTCTGGCGTGCGACCGGCTCACCGGTTTCGAGCATCGTCACATCCGGGCCGATCAACTTTGCGAGCGCATCTTTTGCGAACACGTAGTGCGTGCACCCGAGCACGAGCGTATCGATGTCGCCTGGCGCATTGCCGAAAGATCCCATCGCACGCGTGTACTGATCGCACAAAGACAGCACGCGAGCTTCGTCATCAGCTTCGATCGCATCGACGAGCCCGTCGCAAGCCTGAAGAGCGAAATCCGTTTCACCTTGCAGCGATTCGCGCAATGCACGCAGCTTCGCACTCGCTATCGTGAATCGCGTGGCCATCACGCCGACGCGGCCCGTCCGCGTCATCGCTGCCGCAGGTTTGAGCGCAGGCTCCACGCCGACGATCGGCAGTTGCGGATAGTCCTGTCTCAGGATGTGCACGGCGGCGGCAGTCGCCGTGTTGCACGCGACGACGATCAGCTGCGCGCCGTGTTCCTCGATCAACTGGCGAGTGATGGTGCGCGAGCGATCAACGATGAAGGCGTCGTCGCGCCCACCGTAGGGCGCGTACTTGGTGTCGGCAAAGTACGTGAAGTCGTGCGCAGGGAGTTCGGTGCGCAGCGCCCTGAGGACGCTCAGCCCGCCGATTCCCGAATCGAAAACGCCGATCAATCGATTACGAAGCCGCGACAGCGATGCCCTTGAACTCGCCGGTGGCGATGCGCTTGCTCCACTCGGCCGGGCCGGTGTTGTGCACGCTCGTGCCTTGTGCATCGACGGCGACTGTGACCGGCATGTCGACCACATCGAATTCGTAGATCGCTTCCATGCCGAGGTCCGCGAAGCCGAGGACCTTCGCCTTCTTGATCGCCTTTGAAACAAGGTAAGCCGCGCCGCCCACGGCCATGAGATACGCACTCTTGTGCTTGCGGATCGCTTCGATGGCGACGGGCCCGCGCTCGGCCTTGCCGACCATTGCGATGAGGCCCGTCTGCGCGAGCATCATGTCGGTGAACTTGTCCATGCGCGTCGACGTCGTCGGGCCCGCCGGGCCGACCACTTCATCGCGCACCGGATCGACCGGGCCGACGTAGTAGATCACGCGGTTCGTGAAATCGACCGGCAGCTTCTCACCCTTGCCTTCTTTCATATTCTCGAGCATGTCGGCGATGCGCTTGTGCGCAGCGTCGCGGCCCGTGAGCATCCTGCCGTTCAGAAGCAATGTGTCGCCGGGCTTCCAGCTCGCGACTTCTTCCTTCGTGAGCGTGTCGAGGTTCACTCGCTTGCTCTTCTTCTCGTCGGGCGCCCAGTTCACATCGGGCCACAGATCGAGGCTCGGCGGATCGAGGTACACCGCGCCCGATCCGTCCATCACGAAGTGCGCATGGCGCGTCGCCGCGCAGTTCGGGATCATCGCAACGGGCTTGCTCGCCGCGTGCGTGGGATACGTCTTGATCTTGATGTCGAGCACGGTGGTGAGGCCGCCCAGCCCCTGCGCGCCGATGCCGAGCGCATTCACCTTCTCGTACAGCTCCAGGCGAAGCTCTTCGAGCTTGCTCGACGGCCCGCGCTGCTGCAGCTCGTACATGTCGATGTCGTCCATCAGCGACTCTTTCGCCATCAACATCGCCTTTTCAGCGGTGCCGCCGATGCCGATGCCCAGCATGCCGGGCGGACACCAGCCCGCGCCCATGGTCGGCACCGTCTTGAGCACCCAGTCCACGAGCGAGTCGCTCGGGTTCAGCATCACGAACTTGCTCTTGTTCTCGCTGCCGCCGCCCTTGGCAGCGACAGTGATGTCCAGCTTGTCGCCAGGCACGATCTGCGTGAAGACGACGGCCGGCGTGTTGTCCTTGGTGTTCTTGCGATCGAACTGCGGATCGGCCACCACCGACGCGCGCAGCGTGTTGTCGGGGTTCAGGTAGCCCTGGCGCACGCCCTCGTTGATGGCGTCCTCGATCGACCCCGCGAAGCCCTCGAGGCGCACGTCCATGCCGATCTTGAGGAACACGTTGACGATGCCGGTGTCCTGGCAGATCGGGCGGTGGCCCGTCGCGCTCATTCGGCTGTTGGTCAGGATCTGCGCGATCGCGTCCTTGGCCGCGGGGCTTTGCTCCCGCTC
>DATJJL010000325.1:0-2313 GCA_035492155.1 Ramlibacter sp.
CTCAACGAGAAGCTGCTCGAGGTGCTCGGAGACGACGTGACGCAGGACGAGGCTTTCGCACACGCCAACGACGTGCTGAAGAACGCCGTCGGCGGCATCGCGGAAATCATCAACGACTACGGCCACATCAACGTCGACTTCGAAGACGTCCGCACGGTGATGGGCGAGCCGGGCAAGGCGATGATGGGCACCGCGATCGCCGATGGTCCCGATCGCGCGCGCATCGCAGCCGAACAGGCTGTCGCCTGCCCGCTGCTCGAAGGCATCGACCTGTCGGGTGCGAAGGGCGTGCTGGTGCTCGTCACCGCGTCGAAGGGCAGCCTGAAGCTGTCGGAGTCGAAGCTCGCGATGAACACGATCCGCGCTTATGCGTCGCCCGATGCGCATGTGATCTACGGCGCTGCCTACGACGAGAGCCTGGGCGACCAGATCCGCGTCACGGTGGTTGCAACGGGTCTGTCGCGTCAAGGCCAGCGCCGCACTGCGCCTCCGCTGCAGGTGCTGCGCACCGGCACCGACAACGTGCCCTTCAACGTGCCGACGGTGAACAACGCCGTCGCCGGCCCGGGCGCGATCGTCACGCGTGAGCAGCAAGTGGGCGTTGCGCAAGGCGCTGATTACGGCAACATGGCCGTGCCCAGCGTGTGGCGCACCAACCGCACGCAAGCCGCGGCGAAGGTCGACGCGCTGTCGACCGGCGGCATGGAGGATTTCGAGATCCCCGCATTTCTAAGGAAGCAAGCAGATTAGTCCCACTTCAAGGGCCATCGCGGAACCGGCTTTGCCGGGCCGCTGATGGCGCCCCTTGAGGGGAGGCGGCCGCAGGCCGCTTCGGGGTGGACAAAGAGTGTTCTCCAAGGGGAGTGGGGGTGATCGCGAGAGCGGTCACCCGTTTTTCTTTACCTCTGCTTTTCGAGGGTGTTTAGTCCTCTCACTTAAAATTCATCGATGCTCCAGCAACGCACGCTCAAGACCCTCACCCGCGCCGTCGGCGTGGGTCTGCACAGCGGTCAGCGTGTGGAGCTCACGTTGCGGCCCGCGCAGCCCGACACGGGCATCGTCTTTCGCCGTGTCGATCTGCCGATCCCCGTCGACATCCCGGTCTCCGCGAGCGCGGTGACCGATACACGTCTCGCATCCACCATCTCCAACGGCGGCGCCAAGATCCACACCGTCGAGCACCTGATGTCCGCCTGCGCGGGCTTGGGCCTGGACAACCTCTACGTCGACATCACGGCTGAAGAGGTGCCCATCCTCGACGGCTCGTCGGCCTCTTTCGTGTTCCTGCTGCAAAGCGCGGGCATCCAGTTGCAGAACGCGCCCAAGCGTTTCGTGCGTGTGCTCAAGACGATCGAAGTGCGCGAAGGCGAGGGCGACAACGTCAAGTGGGTGCGCCTGGAGCCGTATCACGGCTACAAGCTCACGTTCGAGATCGATTTCGATCATCGCGTCGTGAGTTCCACCGGCCAGAAGGTCGAGTTCGATTTGGGCACCGGCAACTATGCGCGCGACATCGCGCGCGCCCGCACCTTCGGCTTCACGCGAGACGTGGAGACGATGCGTGCCAAGGGGCTGAGCCTCGGAGGCGGCATGGACAACGCGATCGTCGTCGACGACTACCGCGTGCTCAACTCCGAGGGCCTGCGTTACGACGACGAGTTCGTCAAGCACAAGATGCTCGACGCCATGGGCGATCTTTATCTCGTCGGCAAACCCATGCTCGCCGCCTACAGCGCATTCCGCTCGGGCCACGCGCTGAACAACAAGCTGCTGCGCGAATTGCTGTCGCAGCCCGGCGCCTTCGAGATCGTCACCTTCGACGACGAGAAGCTCGCGCCCACCGGCTTCGCCCAGCCGGCCCGCGCCTGGTAAGCGCATGGCTCTCTTACGTGTGGTGTTGCTGCTGATGCTGGTGGCGTCGGTAGTTTCGTTCGCGGCTTATGCGATTACCGGGAAGGTTCGGTATCGGCAGGTTGGGTTGCGGGTGCTCTTGACTGCAATCGGTGCGGGGTTCTTTTTCTTCGCCGTTTTGATCGCTCAGCGCCTGGTTTGACGTGTGGGGGTGGTTCGCGTCAGGCAGTGCCCGGCAGCCGTCCTGCTGTACGGTCCTCGCTTTCGCGAGGACTTCGCAGGCTCAAACGCCGCCGCGTCTAAGCGCTCCACAACTCGTCGACCAGATGGACAAGTCCATCTGGTCACTCAAACAGTGTCGCGGGGTCAGATTGGATTGCGCTGCTGCGCGCTCACGCGCTCGCTGCTTGCGCCGCGGCGGCGTTTGAACCTGCCGTGACAGAAGGCGCGGCTGCCGGGCAC
>DATJJL010000326.1:0-2790 GCA_035492155.1 Ramlibacter sp.
AATCAGGACACGCTCTACGACCGCTGCAAGCGGCTCACCGCGGCATGGGGCGCGGTGACGCAACGTTGGGGGAAGGACATCGAATATGCGGACTTGCGTTATCCGAACGGTTTCGCCATTCGTGCAGCAGGCATGCGCTTCATTACGGAACCCGACAAGGGCAAGAAGTAACAGGACATCACACGCAATGAGCACGCTATGAGTAAAGACTATAAAGATCTGCTGGTAGCCCTCGACATCGGCACGGCGAAAGTGGTCGCCATCGTCGCCGAGCTGAAGGGCGAAGGTCATTACGAGGTGATCGGACTCGGCCAGAGCGAATCGAAAGGGCTCAAGAAAGGCGTCGTGGTGAACATCGAGGCCACGGTGCAGTCTATTCAGCGAGCGCTCGAAGAAGCCGAGCTGATGGCCGACTGCAAGATCACGAACGTGTTCACCGGGATCGCTGGCAGCCATATCCGCAGCTTCAATTCGAGCGGGATGGTCGCGATCAAGGAAAAGGAAGTGACGCAGACGGACGTCGCGCGTGTGATCGAGACGGCCAAGGCGATCAACATTCCGACCGATCAGCAGGTGCTGCACATCCTGACGCAGGAATTCATCATCGACGGTCAGGAAGATGTGCGCGAGCCGATCGGCATGAGCGGCATCCGCCTCGAAGTGAAGGTGCACATCGTGACGGGCGCGGTGAGCGCGGCGCAGAACATCGTCAAGTGCGTGCGCCGCTGCGGGCTCGAAGTGAACGATCTGATCCTGCAGCCGCTGGCGTCGTCGCTCGCGGTGCTGACGGAAGACGAGAAGGAACTGGGCGTGGTGCTGGTCGATATCGGCGGCGGCACGACGGACATCGCGATCTTCAGCGAAGGCGCGATCCGCCATACGGCTGTGATCCCCATTGCCGGCGACCAGATCACCAGCGATATCGCGATGGCGCTTCGCACGCCGACGCCGGATGCCGAAGACATCAAGGTCAGCTACGGCATCGCGAAGCAGGCGCTCGCCGATCCGGACGAGATGATCGAAGTGCCGGGCCTGGGTGAGCGCGGTCCGCGCACGCTGTCGCGCCAGGCGCTCGCGGCCGTGATCGAGCCGCGCGTCGAAGAACTGTTTTCGCTCGTGCAGCAGGTGGTGCGCGAGTCGGGTTACGAAGAGCTGCTGAGCTCGGGCGTCGTGCTGACGGGCGGCGCGTCGATGATGCCGGGCATGGTCGAGCTGGGTGAGGACATTTTCCTGAAGCCGGTGCGTATCGGCGTGCCGGAGTATGCAGGCGGTCTCGCGGACGTGGTGCGCAATCCGCGTTATTCGACGGCGATGGGGCTGCTGGTCGAAGGACGCTCGCAGCGCATGCGTGGACGCAAGGTCGCGGTGCAGTCGGGATCGATGGGTCAGGTGTTCACGAGGATGAAGGACTGGTTCCTCGGCAATTTCTAAAAGAATTCGAAGCAAAAGGGAAATTCGCGCCGGTGCCGGCGGCCGGCGCGCGACAGGAGGTTGCCCGATCTCTTGCCGAATAACGGCCGAGGAAGTGGTTCTTTTTTTCTTGACGGAGGCAACATGGAATTCCAGATGCTGGAAACGGAAACCAACGGCACCATCATCAAGGTGGTGGGCGTCGGTGGTGCGGGCGGCAATGCAGTCACGCACATGATCAATCGCGGCGTGCAAGGCGTCGACTTCATCGTGATGAACACGGACGCTCAGGCGCTGTCGCGCTCGCGCGCGCCGAACGTCATCCAGTTGGGCAACACGGGTCTGGGCGCAGGCGCAAAGCCGGAAATGGGCCGCTCGGCAGCAGAAGAAGCACGTGAGCGCATCGCGGACGCACTGCGTGGCGCGCACATGGTGTTCATCACGGCAGGCATGGGCGGCGGCACGGGCACGGGCGCAGCGCCCGTGGTCGCGCAGATCGCCAAGGAAATGGGCATTCTGACGGTCGGTGTCGTCAGCAAGCCTTTCGAGTTCGAAGGCGGCAAGCGCATGCGCGTCGCCGAAGCCGGTTCGCAGCAACTGGAGGATCACGTCGACTCGCTGATCGTCGTCCTGAACGACAAGCTGTTCGAGGTGATGGGCGATGACGCCGAGATGGACAAGTGCTTCCAGTGCGCTGACGACGTGCTCAACAACGCAGTTGCCGGTATCGCGGAAATCATCAACGTCGATGGTCTGGTGAACGTCGACTTCGAAGACGTGAAGACGGTGATGGGCGAGCAGGGCAAGGCGATGATGGGCACGGCGACGGTAGCCGGTGTCGATCGCGCGCGTCTCGCGGCGGAACAGGCCGTTGCCAGCCCGCTGCTGGAAGGCGTCGATCTGTCGGGCGCGCGTGGCGTGCTGGTGAACATCACGTCGAGCCGTTCGCTGCGTCTGTCGGAAACGCGCGAAGTGATGAACACCATTAAGAGCTATGCTGCCGATGACGCGACCGTGATTTTCGGCGCGGTGTACGACGACGCAATGGGCGATGCGCTGCGCGTGACGGTGGTGGCGACGGGTCTGGGCCGCGCTGCGAAGAAGCAGCAATCGGCGCCGATGACGCTGCTGCGCACGGGTACGGACAACCAGCCGGTGGGCGCAATGCAACATGCGTACACGCCGCATCACGCAGCGACGGCGGACTACGGTTCGCTGGATACGCCGGCAGTGTGGCGCACCTCGCGTGATACGGCTGCTTCGCACGTGCAGGCGCTGCAGGAAAAGGGCGTCGACACGTACGACATCCCGGCCTTCCTGCGCAAGCAGGCGGACTGAGGTTCACGCAGGAGCGGGCTTTCTGCGGCGTAATCTTGCTTG
>DATJJL010000327.1:0-3114 GCA_035492155.1 Ramlibacter sp.
GGCAGGTGCGCCTGCTGTGCGAGTGGTACCTGCGTGTGAGGAAAAGTTCTTGACCCACCCCGAAGCGCCTGCGGCGCCTCCCCTCAAGGGGCGCCACCGGCGGCCCGGCAAAGCCGGATCCGCGGTGGCCCTGGTGAAGACACGGTACTCGTAAAGGTCCATGGCCACGAACTCGAAGATGGAAAGGTCGATGCTCCACCAGGTGATCGACCGGCGGTTGTCGGGCAAGAACAAAAGCATCGGCAACCGCGAAAGATTCCTGCGCCGCTATCGCGAACAGATTCGCGATGCAGTGCGCAAGGCCGTGGGCGACCGCAGCATCAAGGACATCGAGGAGGGCACCGACATCACGCTGCCCAAGCGCGATGTGACCGAGCCGATCTTCAACCACGGGCCCGGCGGCACGCGCGAAATCGTGCACCCGGGCAACCGCGAATACATCAAGGGCGACCGCATCGCGCGACCGCAAGGCGGCGGCGGTGGCTCGGGCGGACGCGGTGCGTCACCCGACGGGCAGGGCGAGGACGACTTCGTCTTTCGCATCTCGCGCGAAGAGTTCATGAACTACTTCTTCGACGACCTCGCTCTGCCACGCCTTATCCGCACGCAATTGCTCGCCGACGTGCCCGAATGGAAGTCGCGCCGCGCCGGCTTCGTCTCCGAAGGCAACCCGACCAGCCTGCACGTCGTGCGGTCGATGCGCGTGGCGCTCGGCCGCCGCATCGCGATGGGCGGCGACGCGCGAGGCGACCTTCGCAAGCTCGAGGAGCACCTCGAGCAGTTGCGCGACCAGGACGCACCCGGCACGCAGATCGCGAAGGTGGAAGAGGAAATTCGCGTCTTGCGCGCGCGTTTGGCGCGTGTGCCTTTCCTCGACCCATTCGACCTGCGCTATCGCAACCGCATCCGCGAGCCCATGCCCACGAGCAAAGCCGTGATGTTCTGCCTGATGGACGTGTCGGGCTCGATGGACGAAGCGCGCAAGGATCTTGCAAAGCGCTTTTTCATCCTGCTGTACCTTTTCCTCTCGCGCCACTACGAAAAGACCGAGGTGATTTTCATCCGGCACCACACGCAGGCGGCGGAAGTCACGGAAGACGAGTTTTTCCACGCGACCGAAAGCGGCGGCACGGTGGTGTCGTCGGCGCTGACGCTGATGTATGAAATCGTGCGCGAGCGCTACGCCAGCTCGGAATGGAACATCTACGGCGCGCAGGCGTCGGACGGCGACAACTGGCAGCAGGATTCGTCGAAGTGCCGTGAGCTGCTCGACGACAAGCTGCTGCCGCTGTGCCGTTATTTCGCTTATGTGCAGGTGGCCGATGAAGACCAGAACCTGTGGGAGGAGTACACGCGGGTGCGCGACTCCAACGTGAACTTCGCGATGCAGAAGATCGTCACGCCCGCGCAAATCTTCCCGGTGTTCCGCGACCTGTTCAAGAAGCAGCCGCAAGGAGTCGCCGCATGATCGCGGGCGAATCTCACACCGAATCGAGGCGCTTGCCCGCGCCTTCGGACTGGACCTTCGAGCTCATCGAACAGTACTTCGAAGAGATCAAACTCACTGCGCAGAAATACGGCCTCGACACGTACCCGTCGCAGCTGGAGCTGATCTCGTCGGAACAGATGCTCGATGCGTATGCGTCCGTCGGCATGCCGGTGAACTACCGGCACTGGTCGTTCGGCAAACAGTTCATCTCCAGCGAAAAGAGTTACCGCCGTGGCCACATGGGCCTGGCCTACGAGATCGTCATCAACTCCGACCCGTGCATCGCGTACCTCATGGAGGAAAACACGATGCCGATGCAGGCGCTGGTGATGGCACATGCGTGCTTCGGCCACAACTCGTTCTTCAAGGGCAATTACCTTTTCCGCATGTGGACGGACGCGAGCTCGATCGTCGACTACCTCGTGTACGCGAAGAGCTACATCGCCGAATGCGAAGAGCGGCACGGCCTCGATGCGGTCGAAGAGATCCTCGACGCGTGCCACGCGTTGATGCATCACGGCGTGGACCGCTATCGCCGCCCGCAGAAGATCTCGATGGTCGAAGAAGAGATGCGCCGCAAGGATCGCGAGGCGTATTTGCAGCAGCAGGTGAACGACCTGTGGCGCACGCTGCCGGCCAAGGGCAGCAAAGAGCGCAAGAAGGAAAGCAAGCGTTACCCGGAGGAGCCGCAGGAGAACATCCTGTACTTCATCGAGAAGAACGCGCCGCTGCTCGAGCCGTGGCAGCGCGAGATCGTGCGCATCGTGCGCAAGATCGCGCAGTACTTCTATCCGCAGCGCCAGACGCAGGTGATGAACGAGGGCTGGGCCACCTTCTGGCACTACACGCTGCTCAACGACATGTATGACCGTGGGCTTCTCACCGACGGCTACATGATCGAGATCCTGTCCTCGCATACCAACGTGGTGTTCCAGCCACCGGTGGGCCACCCGGCGTACAGCGGCATCAATCCGTACGCGCTCGGCTTCAACATGTTCACCGACCTGCGCCGCATCTGCGAGAGCCCGACGGACGAAGACAGGGAATGGTTTCCGGACATCGCGGGCAGCGACTGGCACAAGACGCTCGACTACGCGATGCGCCACTTCAAGGACGAATCGTTCATCGGCCAGTATTTATCGCCACGCATGATGCGCGAGTTCCGCTTGTTCTCCATCGTCGACGACTCGACGCAAAAGGAGCTGGAGGTCGCGGCCATCCACGACGACACCGGCTACCGCCGCGTGCGCGAATCCCTTTCGCGCCAGCATGATCTCAATTGGCGCGAGCCGAACATCCAGGTGTGGAACGTGAACCTGCGCGGCGACCGTTCACTGACACTGCGCCACACACGCCACAACGACAGGCCGCTTGACAACAGCGCCGAAGAAGTTGTGAAACACGTCGCGCGCCTCTGGGGCTTTCGCGTGCGGCTTGAGAGTGTGGATGCGCATGATCGGGTGTTGCAGCACTGGGAAGTGACGCCGGTTTCGCAGCAGCACTGAACTTCTAAACCCAAAAAACGCCAACCGCGGGGTTGGCGTTTTTGCCAGCAGATTCCACTGGCAGTCGTAATCGAATGAGCGACCGTTACGCTGCCGACGTTATTACCTGAACCGCATAAA
>DATJJL010000328.1:0-6575 GCA_035492155.1 Ramlibacter sp.
TGCGCGAAGGCGCCGGCCGACAGGACCAGCGCACCGATTCCCACCAATCGTTTGAAATTCATGGTCTCTCCGGGACAATGCGTGAAATGGAAGCGCCGAGGATAAATGCAATTGCCGCGCCGACGCCATCGGTATTTGCACACCGCGGCTTCCTGGGTGTGCTCACGCTGGACACGCGGTTTCCCCGTCTCATCGGCGACATCGGCAATCCTGCATCTTTCGCAGTACCGACGCTCACTCGTGTCGTGCACGGCGCGCGCCCGGACCAGGCCGTGCAGTCCGCCGAAGGCCAGCGCGATGCGGCGCTGCTCGATCCTTTCGCTCGCACGATGCACGAACTCGAAAGCGCAGGCGCCGCGGCCATCACCACAAGCTGCGGCTTCCTCGTGCTGATGCAAAAGGATTTGCAGGCGCAGGCCGGCGTTCCCGTCGTGACTTCGAGCCTGCTGCTGCTGCCTCGGCTGCTCGAATCGAACGGCCGCGTCGGCGTTCTCACGGTGAGCGCGAAGCATCTCGGCGAGGAGTTCCTGGCGGCTGCGGGCGTTGCTTCAGAACGCATGAAGGACGTCGTGATCGAAGGCGTCGATCCGCAAGGCGAATTCGCGCAGGTGTTCGTCGGCAACCGCCCGACGATGGATTTCGCCCGCGTGCGGCGCGAGGTCGTCGAGGCTGCGAAGCGTCTGAATGCACGCGCACCGGACATCACCGACGTCGTGCTCGAGTGCACCAACATGCCGCCTTACGTTCGCGATATCGAAAGCACGACGGGGTTTCGCTGCTGGTCGCTGCTGCAATCGATGCAGGAGCTGCGCCCTTGAACCTGCGATTTGTCGAGGCGTTCTACTGGGTCGCATCGCTCAAGAGCGTGACGCGCGCCGCCGAGAAGCTCTTTCTCACGCAATCGGCGATGTCCAGCCGTATCGCGGCATTGGAGGAAGAACTGGGCGTGCTCCTGCTGGATAGGCGCGACAAGCAGTTCCGCCTCACGGTCGCGGGCCTGCGTTTTTTCAGCTACGCGCAGCGCCTGCTGGAGATGCAGCGCGAGATCAAGGCCGAAATGGGTGCGGGCGCACCGCAGGCGATGGCCCTGCGGCTCGGCGCGATCGAATCGGTGCTGCATTCCTGGTTGATCCCGATGGTGGAATTGCTGCAGGCCGAGCATCCGGGACTCGAACTCGAGATGACGGTGGAAACGACGCCTGTGCTGCTGGACCAGATTCGCCGCGGCGCGCTCGATCTGATCTTCGCGGCATTGCCGGCATCGGGTGACGGGCTTCGCAGCCGTGCGCTGCCGCCGATGGACATGGTCTTCGTCGCGAACGCGAAGCAGTTGCGCCGCCGCCGCTACAAACTCTCCGACCTCACCGACGTGGACATCCTTACTTTCCAGCGCGGCTCGCAGCCTCACGTCGCACTGGTCGATTTGTTCCGCCAGAAAAAGGTCGAGCCCAAGCGCGTGCACACCATCTCCTCGATCTCGGCGATGACGCAATTGGTCGAAGGCGGCTTCGGCATCGCGACGCTGCCGGTCGCAGCGGCCAAGCGGCTCGTCCCTCATCGGAACCTGAAGCTGCTGCAGTGCGACACGCCGCTGCAACCCTTGCCGGTGTACGCAACGTTTCGCGCCGACCCGACATCGCACGCGATCGAAACCGTCGTCAACAAGGTGTTCGAGTACATCGACCAGCTCGAGCCGGCGCAGGGCGGACGCGGGCGGCGTCCGGCGAAGGCCGCTCAGGGTAAACGCGCATCGCCCGGCGGAGCATCGAAAAAATCGATGAACTGAGCGAAATATTTTTCGTTTGAAGGGCGGGCTTCCGAAAAACACAATGCGCTCCATCCCGGCCGGTGCGCCGGTTTTTCGAGGAGACGAAAAGATGAAGTGGACAATCGGGGCCCGCGCGGCCGCTCTGGCGTGCGGCCTGGCTCTTGCAGCCACTGCGCATGCGCAGCAGGAAGTGAAGATCGGCGTGATCTATCCGCTCACGGGCTCGTCGGCCTCCGTCGGCGGCGAGCTGCGCAGTGCACTCGAGCTCGCGGCGGACATCATCAACAACGGCGCGCCGGGCATGCCCGACCTTCCGTTCTCGCACGGCAAGGGCTTGCCCAACCTGAAGGGCGCGAAGATCAAGCTCGTCTTCGCCGACCACCAGGCGAGCCCGCAAGTGGGCGCCACCGAAGCGGAGCGGCTGATCACGCAGGAGCACGTCGTCGCGATCGTGGGCGCCTACAACAGCGCGGTCACTGCCACCGCGAGCCAGGTGGCCGAGCGAGCGGGCATTCCGTTCCTCAATCCCGAGTCGTCGTCCGCCACGCTGACCCAGCGCGGCTTCAAGTGGTTCTTCCGCACCACGCCGCATGACGACCTGTTCGTTCACAACGCGTTCGAGTTCCTCGCGGAGCTCGAAAAGAAAAAGGGCATCAAGGTCGGCACGATCGCCACGCTCAACGAGAACGGCCTCTGGGGCGTGGAGACCGGCAAGCTGCAGGCGAGGCTTGCGCCCGACTTCAAGTACACGATCGTCAAGCAGATCTCGTATCCGTCGAAGTCGACGCAGCTCACGTCGGAAGTTCAGTCGCTCAAGGCGGCCAACCCGAACGTCGTGATGCAGTCCTCCTACACGCCGGACGCGATCCTGTCGATGAAGACGTACAAGGAGCTCGGCTTTTCGCCCGACATGATCCTGGCGAACGACGCCGGCTTCGCCGACACGGAGTTCATCAAGACGCTGGGCAAGGACGCCGACTACATCATTTCGCGCGAAGCGTGGGCGCTGGACCTCGCGAAGAGCAAGCCGCTCATCAAGCAGGTGGACGACCTGTTCCGCAGCCGCTACAAGATCGACTTCACCGGGAACAGCGCGCGCACTTTCACGGGCCTGATGGTGCTGGCCGATGCGATCAACCGCGCCGGCTCGACGGAGCCCGAAGCGATTCGCAAGGCACTCGTCGCGACGAACATTCCTTCGAGCCAATTGATCATGCCGTGGGACGGCGTGAAGTTCGACGCGCAGGGCCAGAACACACTCGGCCGCGGCATCCTCGTGCAGATCGTCGGCGGGCAATACCACACGGTGTGGCCTTTCAACCTGGCGACACGCGATGTGACCTGGCCGATGCCGAAGTGGGACCAGCGGAAGTAAGCCGATGAGCGCGTCCATCCTCGCCCAGACCCTCGCCTCCGGCATCCTGATCGGGCTGATCTATGCGCTCGTCGCGATCGGCCTGACGATGATCTTCGGCGTGATGGACATCGTGAATTTCGCGCATGGCGAATTCCTGATGCTCGGCATGTATTCGGCTTTCTGGCTCTTCACGTTGTACGCGCTCGATCCGATCGTCACCTTGCCGCTCACCATCCTCATGCTGTTCGCTTTCGGTGTGATCCTGTACAAGCTCGTGATCTCGCGCATCGCCAACGCATCGATGCTGTCGCAGATCTTCACGACCTTCGGGATCATGTACTTGCTGCGCGGCGTGGCGCAGTTCCTGTGGAAGCCCGACTACCGCACGATCGAGAATTCATCCGTCTCGGGCACCGTTCACTTCCTCGGGCTGCAAGTCGGCGAGCCGCAGGTTGTGGCGGGTGTCGGCGCAGTGCTGGTGACGGCGGCGATCTGGTGGTTCCTCAACCACACGCGCCTGGGCGCCGCACTGGAGGCCACGGCCTCCGACAAGGAAGCCGCGCGCCTGATGGGCATCGACTCGCACCGCATGTTCGCGCTCGCCTGGGGCATCGGAGCCGCTTGCGCGGGTGCGGCGGGCGGATTGCTCGCGACCTTCTTCCCGATCTTTCCGGATGTGGGCTCGACGTTCATCCTGCTGGCCTTCGTCGTGGTGAACCTCGGCGGCTTCGGCAGCGTGACAGGCGCATTCATCGCCGGCATCCTCGTCGGCGTCATCGAAGTGATGGGGGGCCTGTTGATCGGCCCGCAGTACAAGATGGCCATCGTGCTGATGCTCTTCCTCGGTGTGCTGATGTTCCGGCCGCAAGGCCTCATGGGGAAAGCATGAAGCAGTGGATCTTTCCGGCGGCGTTTCTTGCGGTGGCGCTGGCCTTGCCGATGTTCGCCGACGCCTCGCGCCTGAACCTTGCGATTCTCGTGCTGATGGCCGCGCAGCTCGGCGTGTCGTGGAACATCGTCGGCGGCTACGCGGGACAGGTGTCGCTCGGGCACGCGGCCTTCTTCGGACTCGGCGCTTACACGTCCACTTTGCTGCTCGTGAAGTTCGGTGTGAACCCGTGGTTCGGCATTCTTGCCGGTGGCGCCGTGGCCGTTGCGTTGAGCCTGGCGTTCGGCTGGTCCTGCTTTCGCCTGAAAGGACATTACTTCGCGATGGCGACGATCGCCGTGGCGGAGCTCGTGCAGATCTTCTTCACCGAATGGGATTACGGAGGCGCGGCCGTCGGCCTGTCGGTACCCATGCACAAGACGGGCTGGGCCTGGATGAACTTCGCGAGCAAGCTGCCTTATTACTGGCTCGCGCTGGCGCTGCTTGTGATCACGCTCGCGGTCAACTTGTGGATCGAGCGTAGCTGGCTCGGCTACTACTTCCGCGCGATCAAGGACGAGCCCGACGCCGCGCGCAGCATCGGCGTGAACATCGCGCGCTACAAGCAGGTGGCACTGTCGATCAGCGCGTTCTTCACCGCGCTCGGCGGCAGCCTGTATGCGCAAAAGGAGCTCTTCATCGACCCGGGCTCGGTGCTCGCGACGGGGCTGTCGATCAAGATGGCGCTGGTGTCCATCCTGGGAGGTGTGGGCACGCTCTTCGGTCCGCTGGTCGGCTCGGTGGTGCTCACGTCGATCGAGGAGTTCACGCGGAGCATGTTCGGCGGAACGGGCCGGGGCACGGACATCATCATCTATGCCGCACTGATCATCTTCATCGCGGTGTTCTATCCGACGGGGCTGGTGGGATGGTGGCGCTCGCTGCGCTGGCCGCGGCTGCGTTCGGCCGCGCGCAAGGGTGAACGCAAAGGCCTGGGAGAGCTCGCATGAAGCTGCTCGATGTGCGCAACGTCTCGAAGCGCTTCGGCGGGCTCGTCGCCAACGAGGACGTGAGTTTCACTGTCGACGCCGGCCAGATCGTCGGTCTCATCGGCCCGAACGGCGCGGGCAAGACGACGCTGTTCAACTGCATCGCAGGCTATTGCCGACCGACATCCGGCTCGATTTCACTGGGCGCTCGCGAGATTGCCGGGCATCCACCCGAGTGGTGCGCCCGTGCCGGCGTCGGACGCACTTTCCAGATCGCGCGCACCTTCACGAGCATGACGGCGTGCGAGAACGTGATGACTGCCGCGATGCTCGCCACGCGCAAGGTGCCGATGGCGCGGCATGCGGCCATGAAGTGGCTCGATTTCGTGGGGCTCGAGCGGCATGCGGACAGGCCCGCCGGCAGCATGACGATCAGCGAGCAGCGACGGCTCGCGGTGGCGCGCGCGCTCGCCATCCAGCCCCGCATCCTCCTGATGGACGAAGTGATGGCGGGCCTGAACCCTTCGGAAGTGAACGAGGCGGTGGATGTGGTCCTTCGCATCCGCGACATGGGCATCGCCACGCTCATCGTCGAACACGTGCTCGAAGGCATCATGCCGATCGCCGACAAGATCGTCGTGCTCGATCGCGGACGCAAGATCGCGGAAGGCGCGCCGAAGGAAGTGTCGAACGATGAAGCAGTGATTCACGCCTACCTGGGGGACGAGTGATGCTGCAAGTCGCGAACCTCAAGGTGAGTTACGACCGCGTGCCCGCGGTGTCCGACGTCACGCTCACGGTGACGGACGGCAGCATCGTCGCGCTCGTGGGCGGCAACGGCAACGGCAAATCGACGACGCTGCGCGCGGTCGCAGGGCTGAACGCTCTCGACGGCGGAACGATCACTTTCGACGGCCGGCCGATCCAGGCGATGTCGGCGCACGACCGGGTTCCGCTCGGCCTGTCGCTGGTGCCCGAAGGCCGGCGGCTCTTTCCGCGCTTGACCGTGAGGCGCAACCTGGAGCTGGGCGCATTCACACGCAAGGACGACGAGGAGGTCGAGCGCAGCATCGACGAGATGTTCACGCTGTTCCCGATCCTGAAGGAGCGCGAGGCGCAGCTCGCCGGCACCATGAGCGGCGGAGAACAGCAGATGCTCGCGATCGCGCGCGGCCTCATGGCGCGACCCAAGCTGCTGATGCTCGACGAGCCGTCGTGGGGCATTGCGCCGAAGTTCGTCGCGAAGGTGCTCGATGTGATCCGGCAGGTGAACGCATCGGGCGTGTCGGTGCTGCTGGTGGAGCAGAACCTGCACAAGGCACTGGCCATCGCGCACTACGGCTATGTGATCCAGACCGGGCGCATCGTCATGGAAGGCAAGGGCGATGAGCTCCTGCACGACGACCGCATCAAGAAGGCTTACCTCGGCCTGTAAGAACGAATCAAGAAAATGACGATGACTTTCAACCAACCGCGCGAACTGCGCCTGGCTGCGCGCGAAGGCAAATTCGACGAGCCCACGTCGGGCCATGCCCCGGGCTTCCTGCAGGCGAACCTGATGATCGTGCCGCAGCAGTACGCGTTCGACTTCCT
>DATJJL010000329.1:0-2004 GCA_035492155.1 Ramlibacter sp.
TCGCCATCTTCTGCGTCGCCGCTGCTTCCGCGGGCGAGAGCGTCGCCTGCGCGATACGTTGGTCGACAATCGCGTCTTCGTTGGCGAGATAGACGTTGGAAATGGCGTCGCGCAGCGGCGAGGATGTCATGATGACGACGGTTTGGATGGCACGCTTATTCTAGCTATGTTCGCGGCATGAAAACACCAGAGATCGTTCATTCCATCGCCGATCTGCGAGCGCATGTGGGCGCGTGGCGCAAGGGTGGCGCGCGCGTGGGTCTGGTGCCGACGATGGGCGCGCTGCATGACGGGCACCTGTCGCTGGTGCGCGAGACACAAAGCCGTGCGGGCAAGGTGGTCGCGAGCATTTTTGTGAACCCGACGCAGTTCGCGCCGCACGAAGATTTCGACCGCTATCCGCGCACGCTGGAGAGCGATGCGCAAAAGCTGGCCGGCGTCGGGCTGGACCTGATCTTCGCGCCATCCGTGGCGGAGATGTATCCGGGCGGGTTCGCGACGAAGGTCGAAGTCGGGGGACCGAGCGCCGGGCTGGAGACCGACTTCAGGCCGCACTTCTTTGGCGGAGTCGCGACCGTGGTGACCAAGCTGCTCACGGCTGCCCTGCCCGATGTCGCGATCTTCGGCGAGAAAGACTACCAGCAGCTGCTGGTCATCAGACGGCTGACGACGGATCTGAACCTGCCGGTCGAGATCGTGGGCGCGCCGATCATCCGCGAGGCGGACGGGTTGGCGATGTCTTCGCGCAATGCGTATCTGAAGCCCGACGAGCGTGCAGTCGCGGGGAGGCTCAACATCGTGCTCAAGGATGCGATCGCGCGGCTCAAGCACGGCGATCCGGTCGACGAGGTCGAGGCGTTCGGCAAGAGCGATCTGCTGGAGGCCGGGTTCAATTCCGTCGACTACGTCGCGGTGCGCGATGCGGCGACGCTGGAGCGCATCGCTCGGCTGGACCGCCCTGCCCGCATTCTCGCTGCCGCCAAGATCGGCGGGACGCGGCTGATCGACAACATGGCGGTCTAGATCAGGCCGAGCTCCACCAGTTCGGCCTGCAGCTTCTCGGGCAGCTTTTCGAGGCCTTTCGTACCGCGCGCGTCGGGCGGGGCATCCTTCGGGTTGAGATAGCGCCAGCCCTGGAAGGCGCGGTGGGCGCGGCGCTGCACGGGAACCAGCTTGCTGTCGTAGACGAGGCCACAATGCGGGGTGCCGTTCTTTGTTACGGGGCGCAGATCGAGCAGTTTCTGGCGCACGGCGATCTGGCCCTTGATCACCCAGTAGAGCGAGCCGCCGTCGAGCACCTCGTCCCTGCGCTTGGGCGTCATGCGGGTGACGTGGATGAGCTCGGGCTTTTTCACCTTGCGCTTCTTCTGGTCCCTGATGCGCTGCGCCTGCCAGTTGGCGAGGTCTTCGATGGAATCGCATCCCACGCAAAGCTTGATGATGTGAAGTGTCATGCTGCTTTCTGTTCTTGTTGCTTGAAACGAACCACCACGGTGCCATCAGGCACCTGATCACCGGGCTGGACTTCCACCGTGGAGACGTCTGCGTCGGACGGCGCGGCCAGCGTGTGCTCCATCTTCATGGCTTCCAGCACCGCGAGTGGCTGGCCCTTCTTCACGGACTCACCGGGCTTCACCAGCACCTGGATGATCTTGCCGGGCATCGGGGTCGCGACACGATCCGCCGCGTCGCCGGCGGCTTCGGCGGCCTCGAACGGGTCGTAGGGGCGCAGCAGCCAGGTCTCGCCGTCCTTCATCACCGCGACGTCGCCGCTGGCAAGCTTCAGCACCTCCGCGTTGTGGCGCCGTGGGAGACCAGGGAGCGGCATGCTCTTGCGCTTGCCGTCGACCAGGAAGTCGAAGGATTGGGCGGCGGCTCCACTGTTGCGGAAGCTGTCGCACGTGTCCCACGGCTCGCGTTGATCGGGTTCGGCCATGCGGGTGAGCGCACCGGCGGCCATGCGGTAGGCGTCTTCCGGCACGGCGGCATGCGGGATCAGATCGT
>DATJJL010000330.1:0-8434 GCA_035492155.1 Ramlibacter sp.
CTGATGTCGAGGCCCAGCAATGGCGCGGCCTGGCGGCTGAACATGGACCCCAGTGAGCTCAAGTGCGTCTCCTGAAACGCCGCATTTCGGCGTGTAACAAACCTAAGACTTCACTTCAATGCTAGCAGTGACATCGTTGTCACACAAAGGAAAATTGGTAGTTAGGCCCTACCGCGCGTTGCCAAAAACTGACGTCGTTACCTGCCATACTCGTGAACCCCAACTACTTCACGCAATCTCATCGGTAGGAATGGCCCCCGGTCGCCGGCCGTCCCGGCCGTGTGCGCGGCCGCTTCCTAAAATGGCCGTCCACCCTCTCCGCTAGCTTTATGTCTTCAGAGCAATCCGCCGGCGAAGCCGGTTCGCCGCCTTCCAGGCCCCGCCCCCCGATGCCCTGGGCCCTTCGCGTGTTGTTGTGGGCAGCCGGCATCTTCGCGGCGGGAGCCGTCTCCGTCCTGATCATCGTGGGCGTCGCACTTGCCGTCGCCTATCCGAACCTTCCCGACATCTCCGACCTTTCCGACTACCGGCCCAAGCTGCCGCTTCGCGTGTATTCGGCCGAGGGAGTTCTGATCGGCGAGTTCGGCGAGGAACGGCGCCAGCTCACGCCGATCAACCAGATCCCGAAGGCGATGAAGGACGCCGTGATCGCGGTGGAGGACGCCCGCTTCTATTCGCACAGCGGCGTGGATTACCTGGGCGTCATCCGTGCCGGCGTGGCGAACCTCGGCAAGATCAAGAGCCAGGGCGCATCGACCATCACGATGCAGGTCGCGCGAAACGTGTACCTGTCTTCGGAAAAGACGTTCACGCGCAAGCTGTACGAAGTCCTTCTCACGTTCAAGCTCGAGCACCAGCTCACGAAGGAGCAGATCCTCGAGATCTACATGAACCAGATCTTCCTGGGCAACCGCGCCTACGGCTTTGCGGCCGCATGCGAAACGTACTTCGGCAAGCCGCTCAAGGACATCAGCATCGCCGAAGCCGCGATGCTCGCCGGCCTGCCGAAGGCGCCTTCGGCTTTCAACCCGCGCACGAACCCGACTCGCGCTCGCACCCGCCAGCAGTACATCATCGACCGCATGGTGGAAAACGGCTTCATCACAGCCCAGGAGGGCGAGACCGCCAAGAAGGAGGAACTGCATTACCGCAGCGGCTCCGAGATGGCGGGTCCGCACGCCGAGTACATCGCCGAGACCGTGCGTCAGCTCGTGCATGCGCAGTATGGCGATGAGGCCTATACGCGCGGCCTGAACGTCTACACGACGGTCAATGCCACGCAACAGGAAGCCGCCTACAAGGCCCTGCGCAAGGGCATCATGGATTACGAAAAGCGGCAGATCTATCGCGGCCCCGAGGAGTTCGTCGACCTGCCCACCGACCCCAAGGAGATGGACGACGCGATCGACGACGCGTTGAACGATCATCCGGACAACGGCGACGTGATGGCGGCCGTCGTGCTCGAAGCCAATCCAAAGAAGATCGTCGCGCTGCGCTCCGGCGATGAGCGGGTCGAAATCACCGGCGAAGGCCTGCGTCCCGCGCAGTCGGGCCTGTCGGACAAGGCGCCCCCCAAAACCAAGATCCGCCGCGGCGCCGTGATCCGCGTGATGAAAACGCCCAAGAACACCTGGGAGATCACGCAGCTGCCGGAGGTCGAAGGCGCATTCGTCGCGGTCGATCCGCGTGACGGCGCGATCCACGCGATGGTGGGCGGCTTCGACTTCAACAAGAACAAGTTCAACCACGTCACGCAGGCGTGGCGTCAGCCCGGCTCGGGGTTCAAGCCTTTCATCTATTCGGCGGCGCTGGAAAAGGGCTTCACGCCCACGACGATCATCAACGATGCGCCGCTTTTCTTCGACGCGGGAGTCACCGGCGGGCAGCCCTGGGAGCCGAAGAACTACGACGGCAAGTTCGAAGGTCCCATGCCGCTGCATACGGCACTGGCGAAATCGAAGAACATGGTCTCGATCCGCATCCTGCAGGCCGTTGGCACGCAGAACGCACAGGACTGGATCACGCGCTTCGGCTTCGATGCCGACAAGCATCCTCCGTATCTCACGATGGCACTCGGCGCAGGTTCGGTCACACCGATGCAGATGGCCACCGGTTATTCCGTGTTCGCCAACGGCGGGTATCGCGTGAATCCGTGGCTGATTACGAAGATCACCGACCAGAAGGGACACACTCTCGTCGAGAGCCAGCCGCCCTTGCCCAATGAATCGGTTCGCGCGATCGATGCGCGCAACGCTTTCATCATGGAAAGGCTGCTGGCCGAAGTCGCACGCTCCGGCACCGCGGCGCGCGTCTACGCGACCTTCAAACGCCCGGACCTCTATGGCAAGACGGGCACGACGAACGACTCGGTCGATACCTGGTTCAACGGCTTCCACCCGACGCTGGTGGCCATCGTGTGGATCGGCTATGACCAGCCGAAGTCGCTCGGCGATCGCGAGACCGGCGGTGGCCTGAGCCTGCCGGTGTGGATCAACTTCATGGAGACGGCGCTCAAGGGCGTGCCGATCATGGAGCCAACGGTACCCCAGGGTGTCGTGAACGTCGGCGGCGAGTGGTACTACGAGGAGTACGCAAAGGGCGGCGGCGTGACGAGCATCGGTGGCACGTCCGGCGATGTCCCAGCGGGCTCGGCGCCGGCGCCGACGCAACCTGGCGGCGTGCCTTACGACAAGAGCCTGATCAATTCGGACGGCATGCCGCCGCCGAATGTGCCGCAGCCCAAGTCGTCGCCCGACGAGCGCAAGAGCATCCTCGACCTCTTCAGGAATTAATCGAACTTCAAGGCCTGGCCGGCCTGTTCGCTCGCGTACTTCGAGAGGTTCGCGAAGAACTCCCCCTGGCCTTTGGTGTCGACCCACTCGCGGTCATCGAACTTGTAGTGGAAGCCGCCGGCGCGTGCCGCCATCCAGACTTCGTGCAGCGGCTTTTGCAGGTTCACGATGATCTGCGTGGCATTGCGAAAAGTCAGCGTGACCATCCCGCCGACGCGCTGGTTGTCGATGTCGGCGTCGGTCGATTCGTTGATGCGATCGCAGCAGGATTCCACGCGCGCGAGCAACGCCTCGGCTCGGTCCATGTATTCGGGGTCGGTCATTACAATTTGCAGATGTTCAGGCTTGCATCGATTCTAGGACTCGCGATCTTCCTCGCGGCGTGTGGGCAAAAAGGCCCGCTTTACCTGCCCACAGGCGAAGCGGCTTCCGTGCGCGCGACATTGCCGCAGAGCTTGAACCCCGTTCCTGCCGCGTCCGCCCCCACCGAGACCGGAACCGGCACAGCCAACCCGGCGCCGCGCCCATGAGCATGCTCCCCGGCCAACCCCACTTCCACCGCAAGAGCGGCGAACTCTTCGTCGAAGGCTTGCGTGTCGCCGATCTCGCACGCGAGCACGGCACGCCGCTTTTCGTGTATTCGAAGGCTTCGATGATGGCCGCCCTGGCTGCGTACCAGCGCGGCTTCGCGGGCCGACGCTCGAAGATCTGCTACGCGATGAAGGCGAACTCGTCGCTGGCGATCCTGCAGCTCTTCGCGAAAGCAGGCTGCGGCTTTGACATCGTCTCGGGCGGC
This sequence comes from Ramlibacter sp., assembly GCA_035492155.1. Lineage (GTDB taxonomy): Bacteria > Pseudomonadota > Gammaproteobacteria > Burkholderiales > Burkholderiaceae_C > Ramlibacter. The sequence continues at coordinate 3,589 of DATJJL010000330.1, forward strand.
GAGCTCGAGCGTGTGCTCGCCGCCGGTGGCAAGCCCGCCGACATTATTTTCTCTGGCGTCGGCAAGACGCGCGCCGAGATGCGACGCGCGCTCGACGTAGGCATCGGCTGCTTCAATGTGGAAAGCGAAGCCGAGCTGGACGTGCTGAGCGAAGTCGCGACGCAAGCCGGCAAGACCGCGGCGGTCAGCATCCGCGTGAATCCGGATGTCGATCCCAGGACGCATCCCTACATCTCGACGGGCCTGAAGGGCAACAAGTTCGGCATCGCGCACGACAGGACGCTGCATGCGTACAAGCGCGCGGCATCGTTGGCCGGTCTTGCTGTTGCGGGCATCGATTGCCACATCGGCTCGCAGATCACGGAAGAATCGCCCTACCTCGACGCGATGGATCGCATCCTCGATCTCGTCGAAGCCATCGAAGCGGAAGGCATCCCGCTGCACCACATCGATTTCGGTGGCGGCCTGGGCATCACTTACAAGGGCGACGAGCCACCTGCGGCCGACGATCTGTGGCGCACGCTCTTCGCACGCATCGACGCACGCGGCTTTGGCGAGCGCCAGTTCATGATCGAGCCTGGCCGCTCGCTCGTGGGCAACGCGGGCATCTGCGTGACCGAGGTGCTTTACCTCAAGCCCGGTGAGCACAAAAATTTCTGCATCGTCGATGCGGCAATGAATGATTTGCCGCGGCCCGCGATGTACCAGGCGTTCCACGCGATCGAGCCCGTCGGCACTGGCACAGGTTCACGCGCCACCTACGACGTCGTCGGCCCGGTATGCGAAAGCGGCGACTGGCTTGGCCGCGATCGCGAACTCCCGGCCAGGCCCGGCGACTTGCTCGCGGTGATGTCCGCAGGCGCTTATTGCATGAGCATGGCCAGCAACTACAACACCCGCGGGCGCGCGGCCGAAGTGCTGGTCGACGGCGACAAAGCTTTTCTTATCCGCGAACGCGAGACGGCTGGCGACCAGATGCGATTGGAACGGCTCGCGCCTTCGTCTTGAACCAGTTCACGACGCGCCATCCGAGCAGCGTTGCGACGATGGCCGCGTAGACGGCGACCTCAGCAAAGTTGTGCTTGCCCGCGCGCATCCAGAAGAAGTGCAGGATCGCCAGCCCCGCGATCGCATACACCGTCTTGTGCAGGGACTGCCAGCGCTTTGCACCCAGAGCCTTCACGACGCGGTTGAATGACGTGGCCGCAAGCGGCGTGAGCAGCATGAAGGCCGTGAAACCGACGAGGATGAACGGCCGCTTGCCGATGTCCTTCGCGATGTCGGCCCAAACGAGCTCCTTGTCGAATACGCTGTACGCGAGCAGGTGCATCACGACGTAGAAGTAGGTGAACAGCCCCAGCATCCGCCGGAAGCGTGCGAGCGCGGGTGTGCCCGTGACGACGCGCAAGGGTGTGACGGCCAACGTGATGCAAAGAAAGCGCAGCGACCAGTCGCCGAGCGAGCGGATCAGGTGCTCCTGCGGGTTCGCGCCGAGGTTGTCGGTGACGGCGCCGTACAGCAGCCACGCGAAGGGCAGCAAGGACACCGTGAACAGCACCGGCTTTGCGAACGGCTTGAGCAGGATCTTCGACGCAGTCAACATTTCTCTTCGTCGGATTCGCTGGGTCAGCCCTTACACGCTGCAGTCCCGGGCCGCCGCCGCGCCCTTGACGACACCGGCGACCGCATCTGAGCGCTTGAGCGTTTGCTTGAATGACATTCGGCGTCCATTGCAGCGCTCGATGTTCGCATGACCTCAGTAATTCTTTTTCAGGTCCATGCCGGCATAGAGCTTCGCGACTTGTTGCTCGTAGCCGTTGAACAGCAGCGTCGGGTGGCGCTTGGCGAATATGCCGCCCTCGCCGATGCGCCGCTCGGTGGCTTGCGACCACCGCGGATGGTCGACGTTCGGGTTCACGTTGGAATAGAAGCCGTACTCGTTCGCAGCCGCCTTGTTCCACGCGGTCTTGGGCTCTTTCTGCGTGAATCGGATCTTCACGATGCTCTTCGCGCTCTTGAAGCCGTACTTCCACGGCACGACCATGCGCACCGGCGCGCCGTTCTGGTTAGGCAGCACTTCGCCATACATGCCAAAGGTGAGCAGCGTGAGCGGATGCATGGCTTCGTCCATCCTCAGGCCTTCGGTGTAGGGCCAGTCGAGAATGCGCGAGCCCACGTCAGGCATGGTCTTGGGATCATCGAGCGTTTCGAACTCCACGAAGGTGGCGTTGCCCAGCGGCTCGACTTTTTCGATCAGCTTCGACAGCGAATAACCGACCCACGGCACCACCATCGACCAGCCTTCGACACAGCGCAGTCGATAAATGCGCTCTTCCTGCGCGCTGAGCTTGAGCAGGTCCTCGAGCTGGTACTTCGCCGGCTTCTTCACGAGCCCGGTGATCTCCACCGTCCATGGCGAAGTCTTGAGCGTGTGCGCGTTCTGCGCCGGATCCGCCTTGTCGGTGCCGAACTCGTAGTAGTTGTTGTAGCTGGTCGCGTCCTTGTAATCGGTGACCTTTTCCGTCGTCATCGCGCCCGGAACTTTCGAATCGATCGCGTTGATCGGCGCGAGTTTGCCCGGCCGCGCGACCGAAGCGAAGGCGTCGCGCGCCGCCCACGACGCAAGGACCGAACCGGCGGCCCCCGATGCCAGCAGTTTGAGCAAATCACGCCTGCTTTCGTACACCTCGCGCGGCGTGATCTCGCTGGGCACCGGGTGGATGAAACCGTGGCTGGAACTCTTGATCAGCATCGCGTACTCCTTCGTTGCCGTTGGTCAGGCGGCGTGGTCGCGTCTTACAGCCGGCCGTAGCTGTGCAGCCCGGAGAGGAACATGTTCACGCCGAGGAACGCAAAGGTGGTCACCAGCAAGCCGACACACGCCCACCACGCGGCAATGCCGCCGCGCAAACCCTTCATCAACCGCATGTGCAGCCAGGCGGCGTAGTTGAGCCAGACGATCAGCGCCCAGGTTTCCTTGGGGTCCCAGCTCCAGTAGCCACCCCAGGCCTCGGCCGCCCACAAGGCACCGAGCACCGTCGCGATGGTGAAAAAAGCAAAGCCGACCGTGATGGACTTGTACATCAGGTCATCGAGCACTTCGGGCGCGGGCGTCGCGGCATTGATGCGGCCGCGTGCGGCGATGAGCGCCGCATCGAGCAAGACGAGCCCTGCGCCGATGCTGATCGTATGTACCACGCTGCTGGCGTTGTCGGGCGAGAGGCTACCGAGCAGCAGGAACGCCCCCGGCGCGACGATGACGAAGAAAGCAGGCAGTGCGACGAGGCCGATCCACAGCGAACGCGTGGTCGCCTGCTTCAGCAAATACGCCAGCGACACCATCGCTGCCAGCGAGAAAGTGCCGTACCCGATGAAGTTCGCAGGCACGTGCAGCTTCATCCACCAGCTCTTGAGCGCGGGCACGAGCGGCTGGATTTCCTGCGCCTCGCGCGCCACCGCATACCACGTCATGAAGCCGACGGCCGCGCTGATGACCAGCAGCACGAAAGCGCCGAGCGCACGAGTGCGGTAGTGGTCCTCGAAATACAGGTAGAAGGTCGCCGTCACCCAGCAGAACAGCACGAAGACTTCGTACAGGTTGCTCACAGGGATGTGCCCGACGTCCGCGCCGATGAGATAGCTCTCGTACCAGCGCACCATCGTGCCGATGAGCGCCATCGTCACTGCGGCCCAGACCAGCCGCGAGGCGATCAGTTGCATCGAACCGGCCTGGCCGGGGATCGCGATACCGATCCAGTAGAACACCGTGCTCATGACGAACAGGACGCTCATCCACATGATCGCGCGCTGGCTGGAGACGAAGTACTGCAGCCAGAACTTCGTGTCAGCATTGGCCAGCGAACCCTGATAGGTCGCAATTGCCAACAGCGACACGGCCGCTACGACGAGCATCAACACACGCAGCGGCCGCCAGAACCAGCCCACCCAGATCGCTGCCGGCACAGCGGCAACGAGGATGCCCCTCTCGTACACGTCCATGTATTGCGCATAGCTTGCGAACGCGTATGCGCCGCCTGCGACGACGATCGCGGCGAAAAGCCAGTCGAACCAGCCGCGGTTCGAGAAGAACCCCTGGTCCAAGGTCAACGTGTGGGTGGCGGTGTTCATGTCACTTCGCTCCAAGGAGATCGTGCTTCAGCATTTCGAATTCGTGGTCGGCGTCCAGCGTGCGGCGGTTCGTCGACAGCGCCATGGTGCAGCGGCCCCCGTCAACGTCGTGCGTGACCCAGCACCAAAGGCGCCGCTCCCGGATGTACAGCATGGCGAATACGCCCAGGATCAGCAACGCGCATCCGAGATAAACAATGATCTTGCCGGGGCCGCGCGTCACCTGGAACACGCTGGCCTGGACCTGCTTGAAGTCCTGTAACTCGAAAGCCATTGGGGCCGGGTACGCGCTCACATCCGACAACGCGAGCACGGCCTGCGTCATGAATCCTTGTGTCTTCTCGCTTGGTTCGAGCGGTTTCAGGCCCGCCCGTTCCCTCGCCATCTGCTCGAGCTCGAAGAGCGATCCGTTGAGGATGCGCACCAGCACTTCGCCGGCGCGGGCGCGCTCCGTCGCGGGCAGGTTTGCTTCCATGAAATCCGAGATGGCCTGCAGGCCGGAAACGGGTTTGCCGCTGGTGCCATTCGGCACGCCCGCCCCCGCGAACATGCCCAGCGCGCGCGAGGCCGAAATCGCAAGCTGGTCGGCGAGCCCCGGCTTGGACGGATCCGTCGCCTTCTTCGCGTAGCGACGCACCGCTTCTTCGCGCATCGCCGGGTCGAGCAGCGCCGCACGCAGGCGCACGAAGCCGTCGAGACCGCCCTGGTCGTCGACGGG
>DATJJL010000331.1:0-8290 GCA_035492155.1 Ramlibacter sp.
CGCAGCGACGGTCTGCGGACTCACGCCCAGCCACACGAGCTCTGCCACGTGCTGCGGCGGCAGCGGCGCGGCGGCCGGGCTGGGGCTCACCTGCCCCGCTGCGATCGAGAAACGCAGGTTCTCCACGAGCTTGTCGAGCTCGGTCTGCGGCAGGCCGAGCAGGTCGAAAAGACGGCCGAACGCTTCGACATCCGGATCGCTCACCTGGCCGTTGACGGTGACGAGGTTGTTCACGTTCATCAGCGACTGCAGATCGACGATCTGGCCCGAGAGGAAAGCGTCCATCACTTCGGCGCCCGCGCCGCTCGACGTGTTGTTGGTGTCTGCCGCGAGAAAGCTCGACAGGCGCGCTTCCTGCAGCGGCACGGCCCAGGGCTCGCCGAGGTGGTCCACGCCCGCGCCGCTGCCCATCGCATCCTCGCGCAGCAGCAGACGGGCCCAATCGAGCGCACCGGTGAGGATCCAGCCCGATTGCACGCGGGCGCGTTCGGCCGTTTCCACTTCGATATTGCGCCACTGTTGCCACAGCGACGCCGCAGCGAATGTCGCAACCAGCGCGACGGTGAGCATCGCGATGAGCAGGGCCGCGCCGCGTTGTTTCACCCGCGTCATGGCTGCCCCTTGCCGCCGCCAAGCTGCGGACGAACCCAGTCGCGCGTGATGACGCCGCTTACCGCGTGGCCAGGCGGCAGCGTGAGCACGACGCGCACGCCATCGGGAAGCTGCCCGGTTGTTGCGGTCGCGTTGATGGTGTTCGTCGTGACGTCGCTCGACTGCGGGTTCGTCCACGCGTTCTCGCGGAAGTAAAAGAGCTGCCAGTCGTCGAGCGGCGCGATCGCGACTTCGCGCGCTCGATCGTCGTCGCCGGGGCTCTGCGACCACTGGTCCGCGCGCTGCCATGCCTGTTCCAGCTCGCCGCGCGTGGTGACGGGCGCCGACTGCCAGCGCAGCCACGTGGACGTGCCGTTCACGTCGCGGCGCGTCCAGCCCACCACGAGCACACCGTCTGTGATCGACGCGGTGCTGCGGCGCGTGAGTCGTAGTACGCGGCCGTTCCATTCGAGCGCCTTCATGCCGTAAAGCTGCTCGATCGCGTCAAGGTCGGCCGTCCATTGCTGCAAGCCGACTTGCAGCGTGAGCACTTCGTCGGCGCGCGTTTCGGTCGTCTCTTTCGCGCGCACCATGCCATCGATGCCGCGCCACGACAGCGCGGCCATCAGCGCCATCACGAACAGCGCGACCAGCAGTTCGACGAGCGTGAAGCCGCGAGCGCGCATCAGTACCTTCCCACGATCGTCGACAGGCGAAGGACGGCGTTGTCGCCTTCGACGACCTGCGCATCGACACGGCGAAAGCTCGGGTTCGGCGTCGGGCGCACCGACACGTTCACGACGAAATCCCGTCCCGCCTGCGCGCAGGCCACGCTGCTGTCGCCCACGTCGGGCATCTGCTTCGACAGGCGCACGGCCACCAGCTGGTTCTCGGCGCAGGTGTGTGCGAGCAGCACGCTCGACTGGCGCAGCGCGTTGTTCGTCAGCGCGGTGGACGCTTGCAGCCCCGCGGCCAGTGCGATCGCAACGATCGCCAGCGCGACGAGCACCTCCACCAGCGTGAAGCCGCGCGATTTCATGAGCCCGGGGGTTGTGCCACGCGGAAGGGCCGCAGGCCGTCGGTCGCGATGGTGAGCGATTGGCCGGGCTTGTCACTCGGTGCAATTTCCACCGCCTGCCTCCCGATGATCGGGTCCGGCCCGAGGACCAGAGTGGCGTTGCCCTGCACTTGCGTGGACGGGGACAGCCAATGATCCGGCAATGTGCCTTGCGGCAGGCCATCGAAGCGGAACCCGCCGGGCGTGGCCGTCCATCGCACCGGCACGCCGCTCGCACGCGATTGCGCACGCGCCGATTCGAGCAGCGCAGCAAGGCGCTGGGCCTCGCGTTCGATTTGCGTCGCGCCGGTGTCGCGCAATGCAAAGCTCACGCCCGCAGTCGCGATCGCGACGATCGCGATCACGACCAGCAGTTCGATCAGCGTGAAACCGAGCGCAGCGCGCGAAGTCCCGGCGCAGGCCGGGACCCAACGTTTATTGCCAGCTGCCGATGTCCGCATTTTTGCCCTCGCCGCCCTGCTGGCCGTCGGCGCCGTAGGACATCACATCGACTTCGCCTTTGACGCCGGGATTGAGGTAGAGATAGGGCCGGCCCCAGGGGTCGTTGGGCAGCTTCTCGAGATACGGCTTCCAGTTCGGCGGGATAGGCTCGGTGCTCGGCTTGGTGATCAGCGCCTGCAGGCCCTGCTCCGCCGTGGGATAGCGCTGGTTATCGAGTCGATAAAGCTTGAGGGCCTGCATGAGGTTGGTCACGTCGGTATGCGCGGCGGTCACGCGCGCATCGTCCGCCCTTTCGAGCACGTTCGGCACGATCAGGGCGGCCAGCACACCGATGATGATCAGCACCACCATCAGCTCGATCAGCGTGAAGCCGGCGCGCGCAGCTCGTGTCTTCAATGCTCTTGTCGTCAATGCTTTCATATCAGTTCAATGATAATCGTCGGCCATGGTGAGCAATCCGGGCAATCGCTGGGCTGTCGCGGGCGGCACGTTCCTGCTGTGGGGACTGGCCGCAGCAAGCGCTGTTTACTGGGCGATCAAGCTCGGCAGTGGGCCGGGCACCGTGCCCATTGCGCCGCCTGCGCAGAGCGCACCGGCGAGCGACCCCGCAGCGATCGCACGCCTGCTCGGAGCCAGCCCCGTGGCTGCTGCGGCCGCTCCTGTGGCGAGTTTGTCCAGCCGCTTCACGCTGTTGGGTGTCGTCGCGGAATCCGATGGCGGCGGCGCCGCGCTCATCTCCGTCGACGGCAAGCCGCCCAAACCTTATCGTGTCGGCGCAGCTCTCGATGAGGGGCTCGTGCTGCAGTCGGTGCAGGCACGGCGCGCGGCGATCGGCGCGTCGATGCAATCGCCGCCGGCTGTCACGCTCGAGCTGCCGCTGCGCAAGTGATTCGAATTCAGGCGATGGCCGCGCCGAGATAGAACGCGATCTCGCAAGCTTGCTGCGTCACGCCCAGGGCATCGTCGGCATCGGGCTGCGGATGGCGCATCAGCACGCGCTTCATGCACCACCACGTGATCGCGGTGAATGCCATTCCCAGTGCGACGAAGATCGGCCCCCGGGCGAACATCGCGAGCAGCAGTGGAAGCACACACCATGCCGCTGCGATCAGCATCCTGCGCCCGTCCGTGGGCTCGGGCATCGTGTGAGCGGCGAATCGCGAAAGCGTGTGCGCGGCCACCAGCGCGGCAAGTACGCCCGCCCCGGATTGGCCAGCGAGCACGGCGATCAGCGACACCTTCGCCAGGATCGCGAGAAACAGCGCAAGCGTTCCATAAAGCTTCTCGAAGGATTTCTCACCCGCCGCGCCGGTGAAAAAGATCGTGGCGACGGTGCTGCCGACAGCAGCGGTCAAAGGCACCCATGCGCCGCCGTGCAGCAGGAGCGAGAGCAACGCGAAGCTCACCGCGGCGAGAAGGCCGACGAGCCAGCCGACGCCCGGCAAGTGCATGGTGCCCGGGTCTGCGCCGTCCGGCACCGCAGCCTTCACGCGCGTGAAGCGCCGCAATGTCCAGACGTATTGGCGCAGCAGCTCCATGCGGATCCTTATGAGCGCAGGAAGAGCCGGTACGCGGGGTTGCCGGTCTCTTCGACGGACTGGTAGCCCAGTGTGTCGAGGAAGGACTGGAACGCCTTCGCATCCGTGGGCGGCACTTGCAGGCCTACCAGCACCTTGCCGTAGTCGGCGCCCTGGTTGCGGTAATGGAAGAGCGAGATGTTCCAGCTCGGGCGCATGCTGGAGAGAAACTTCATCAGCGCGCCCGGACGTTCGGGAAACACGAAGCGCAGCAGGCGCTCGTCGTGCGCCAACGGTGAATGCCCGCCGACCATGTAGCGCACGTGTTCCTTGGCAAGATCGTCGTGCGTGAGATCCACCGTGTCGAAGCCGTGGCGCTGGAAGTTCGCGGTGATCTTCGCGGATTCGCCCTTGCCGTGGGTCGTGAGGCCGACGAAGACATGCGCCGCCTTGTCGTCGCTGATGCGGTAGTTGAACTCGGTGACATTGCGCGGGCCGCCGGGCAGGCCGCCGATGACTTCGAGAAAGCGGCGGAAGCTGCCGCGCTCTTCGGGGATCGTGACGGCGAAGAGGGCTTCGCGTTCCTCTCCAACTTCTGCGCGTTCCGCAACGAAGCGCAGGCGGTCGAAATTCATGTTGGCGCCGCACAGGATCGCCGCGTAGGTTTCGCCTTTGCTCTTGTTTTGCGCGACGTACTGCTTGATCGCAGCCACGGCGAGCGCGCCTGCGGGCTCGACGATGCTGCGCGTGTCGATGAAGACGTCCTTGATCGCGGCGCACACGGCGTCGGTGTCGACGATCATGAATTCATCCACGAGCTCGCGCGTGATGCGAAACGTTTCCTCGCCGACGAGCTTCACCGCCGTGCCGTCCGAGAACAGGCCGACATCGGGCAGTGTGACTCGCTTTTTTGCCACGACCGATTGAGACATCGCGTCGGAGTCGCTCATCTGCACGCCGACCACCTTGATCTCGGGACGCACGGCCTTGATGTAGTTGGCGACACCCGAGATCAATCCGCCGCCGCCGATCGCGACAAACACCGCATCGAGCGGGCCCTGGTGCTGCCGCAGGATTTCCATCGCGATCGTGCCCTGACCGGCGATCACATCCGGATCGTCGAACGGGTGCACGAAAGTCAGGCCCTGTTTCTTCTCGAGCTGGGCCGCGTGCTCGTACGCATCGGAATAGCTGTCGCCGTGCAGGACGACCTCGCCACCGAGGGCTTTCACGGCATCGACCTTCACCTGCGGCGTGGTGACGGGCATGACGATCACCGCTCGCGCGCCCAGGCGATGTGCCGACATCGCGACGCCCTGTGCATGGTTGCCGGCCGATGCGCAGATCACGCCGCGCTGCAGTTCCTCGGGCGTGAGGTGGGCCATCTTGTTGTAGGCGCCGCGCAGCTTGAAGGAGAACACGGGTTGCTGGTCTTCGCGCTTGAGCAGCACCTTGTTGTGCAGGCGGCGCGAGAGGTTCTTGGCCGGCTCGAGCGGCGATTCGATCGCGACGTCGTAAACCCGCGCGGTGAGGATCTTCTTGAGGTAGTCGGCGGGCTGCAGGTTCTTCTTCATGGAACCGGACATCATAGAGGGCCAGAAAAAAGCCCCCGGATCGCGAGATCCGAGGGCTAAATCCACCAAGGGAGGTGGAGGAGACAATCGATGCACAACCGATGGGGCCATCCCGTCTTCGTTATGCTGCGAAACCAGTATAGCGACAGATTTGTTGCGTTGCACAAGCCAGGAAGGATGCACCGATGGAATGCACGGTGAGTTGGACGGGCGCCACGGGCGCGCGCTCTGCGATGGGATTCGTGGCCGAGACCGGCAGCGGTCACGTGCTCGTCATGGACGGCGCGCCCGATCCGGACAAGCCCGGCAATGGCGGCCAGAACATCGCGCCTCGCCCGATGGAAACCGTGCTCGCCGGAACTGGCGGATGCACCGCCTACGATGTGGTGCTGATCCTCAAGCGCGGCCGGCAGGATGTGCGCGGCTGCTCGGTGAAGCTCACATCGGAGCGTGCGCCGAGCGACCCGAAGGTGTTCACGAAGATCCACATGCACTTCACCGTGACCGGCAAGGACATCCCCGCTGCGGCCGTCGAGCGCGCCATCGCGCTCAGCCACGACAAGTACTGCTCAGCCAGCATCATGCTGGGCAAGACGGCCGACATCACGACGAGCTTCGAAGTCGTTCAGATGTAGTGCGCGGTGGTCGTCATGACCTTCGCGGCGGCCTTCATCGCACCCTTCACCGGAGCGGGCAGGTCGAAGCCGCCTGCGGCGACCGCGCCGGCGGCGTGCGCGGCCTCGTCGTCTTTCATCTGCGCAACGATCGCGCGTGACGCGTGGTCGTGCACGGGCAGGCGTTCGAGGTGTCCCTGCAGGTGCGCTTCCACCTGGCGCTCCGTCTCGATCACGAATCCCAGGCTCACGCGATCACCCATGCGCCCCGCCAGCAAGCCCAGGCCGAACGCGCCCGCATACCAAAGCGGATTGAGCAGCGACTTGCGGTCACCCAGTTCGCGCAGGCGCTCCTCGGTCCATGCGAGGTGGTCGGTTTCCTCGTCGGCCGCTTTCTCGAAATGCCGGCGCAACTCGGGATTACGCGTGGCCAGCGCTTGCGCGGTGTAGAGGGCCTGCGCACAGATCTCGCCAACGTGGTTCACGCGCATGAGCGCGGCCGCGTGCTTGCGATCCGATTCTTCCAGCCGGGTTTCGTCGGCCGGCACCACCGGGCATGGCCGCGAGGCCCGGGGCCGCGCGAACAATGTGTGCAGCGCACTGTCGGCGGCGGCAAAGAATGCATCCATGTGGCAAGTGTACGAACCCCGCCAAGTGCACGCATTGCCAGCTTTCTGCAAGCTTCTTTTCGCGATCCGAAACCTTGATGAGCAGCACTGTTGCGCCACTTCCACTGAGCCAATTCGCTCTGTTGTCCATGTGCAACGAATGGGTCTCGCGAGGCCTAAATACTTTGCGAAAGAAAAGGCGGTCTGGTGGAATTGCGAGAACCTTCCCTAACAGGAGGTTGGCCCGGGATCCGGCGGGAGCACTCGATGCTGCCCATCGTTCGTGACCCCCCTCACCGGAGCCCTTGTTTAACCTTGGAGAAACTTGCATGAAAAAGTCCCTGATTGCTCTGGCTGCCCTGGCTGCCAGCGGCGCGGTCTTTGCCCAGTCGTCGGTCACGCTGTTCGGCGTTGTCGACCTGGCTTATGAGCGCGTGAAGACCAATTCCGGCACCATCAGTGGTATCGCGCCGTCTTCGAACTCGTCCAGCCGCCTCGGCTTCCGCGGCGTCGAGGACCTCGGCGGCGGCATGTCGGCCAGCTTCTGGCTCGAAGCGGCCCTGAGCCCGAACTCCGGCTTCGGTTCGTCGGGCACGTCCCAGACCAACCAGAGCACCACGATCGCAGCCGGCGGCCTGACGTTCAACCGTCGTTCGACGGTGAGCCTGTCGGGTGGCTTCGGTGAGCTTCGCATCGGCCGCGACTACGTGCCGAGCTTCTGGAACTACACGATCTTCGATCCGTTCGGCACCAACAGCGTCGGCGCGACGATGGCGTCCTACACGGGTGGCGTCACGACCTTCGTGCGCGCATCGAACTCGATCGGCTACTTCCTGCCGGGCAACCTGGGTGGCTTCTACGGCCAGGCCATGTACGCCTTCGGCAACCGCGCCAGCACCGAGTCCGCCACGGGTTACGCTGTCACGCGCAACACCCAGGACAACGGCCGTTACATCGGCCTGCGTGTCGGCTACGGCCAGGGCCCGTTCAACACGGCCGTCGCCTACGGTCGCACGACCTACGCTTCGGGCACGAACACCGCTTCCCTCCTGGGCAGCGCCGCAACCCCGATCGGCAACTACACCGACCTGAACTGGGGCGGTTCGTACACCTTCGGTTCGATCAAGGCCATGGCCCAGCTGTCGCGCCAGAAGTATGACGATGCGATCGCTCTGGGCAACCAGGTCACGGTCAAGGGCTGGGGCCTGGGCGCCGACTGGGGCGTTGGCGCCGGCGACGTGCTGCTGTCGTACAGCCGCGTGTCGCTCGACGGCGTTGCCGGCACGACGCCGAAGGCCAGCAAGTGGGCTCTGGGCTACGTGCACAACCTCTCGAAGCGTACGGCTGTCTACGGCTACTACGCTCACGTGTCGAACAAGGGTGGCGCTGCCGCCACGGCCGCTTCGTTCAGCTCCGGCGGCCTGGGTGCCGTCGGTGGCGCCGCGAACGTGAACGCCTCGTCGAGCGGTATCGACGTCGGCCTGCGTCACGCGTTCTGATCAATGCAGGCTACGGCCTGCATGACATGAAGAAACTTGAAAGCCGCCCTTCGGGGCGGCTTTTTTATTTGCGGCCGATTTGCGAGTGAAACCCCTCAGACGGGCGCTGATCTTGCTCTGATAGCATGCCCTTTTGCTTTCCAGCCACGAGCCGGAATGTTCGCCTTTGTCTTGCGTCGTTTGTTCCAGGCCGCGATCGTGATGGTCGCGGTTGCCTTCATTGCCTTCCTGCTGTTCCAGTACGTCGGCGACCCTGTCACGTTCATGCTGGGCCAGGACGCTACGCCGCTGCAGCGTGCCGAGCTCGCGCACGATCTGGGGCTCGACCAACCCTTTTACGTGCAGTTCGTGCACTTCCTCGGTAACGC
>DATJJL010000332.1:0-2771 GCA_035492155.1 Ramlibacter sp.
GGGCCCGATGCACATCACGACTTCGTGCATGGCCTGCGACTTCACGGCGATCACCACGAGATCCTGCACGCCCAGCTCCGACGGGCTCACGCTTGCGCGCACAGTCGCCGACAAAGTCTCGCTGCCCTGCGTCAATCTCAAGCCGTGCTGCTTCACGGCTTCGAGCGTCGCGCCGCGCGCCACGACGCTCACGTCGCTCCCGGCACGCGCGAGCTTCAGGCCTATCCATCCGCCGATCGCGCCGGCGCCGTAGATGCAGACTTTCATTCGTTCAGTTCTTGTAGGAAGGATCGATGCGGTCGATGCGCCGCACCAGCGCGTCGAACACGTCCTGGCCCGCGCCGAACTGCTGGTCGAACTGGAAGGAGTCCTGCGTGGTCTTGATCGCGACCGCTTCGCTCACGGCGATCGCCGGGCCGAGCGCCGCCTGCGCCACCTGCACCTCGCACGCACGCTGCAGCGTCCACAGGCGCACGAACGCAAGCGGCACCGTCGGCCCCCACGAGAGCAGCCCGTGATTGCGCAGGATCAGCACCGGCTTGTTGCCGAGATTCGCAAGCAGCCGCGGCGCCTCGTCGGCATGGACCGTGATGCCCTCGAAGTCGTGATAGGCCACCTCGTCGTGCATCTGCGCGGAATAGAAGTTGTTCTGCGCAAGGCCGCCTTGCGTGCACGCGACGGCAAGCCCCGCCGTGGTGTGCGTGTGCATCACGCAATGCGCATCGGGCAGGTGGTCGTGGATCGCCGCGTGCACCGTAAAGCCAGCCGGGTTCACGGGCCACGGGTTGTCGTCGAGCTTGTTGCCTTTCACGTCGATCTTGAGCAGGTTGCTTGCCGTCACTTCGCTGTAATGCAGCCCGAAAGGGTTGATGAGGAACTGCTTGTCGTTGCCGCTCACGCTCGCGGGCAGCCGCAGCGTGATGTGGTTGTAGATCATCTCCGTCCAGCCGAGCATGTCGAAGATGCGGTAGCACGCGGCCAGCTGCACGCGCGCGGCCCATTCGTCGGGGTGCATGGCGGGTTTCAGGACGGCATTCATGCGGCAGCTTTCTTGAATTTGGCGACGAGGGCGCTCGTGCCTTTCACGAGCAGGTTGGAGTCGGTGCCCAGCGCGATGAAAGTCGCGCCCATCGCGACGTGTTTGCGCGCAAGCTCTTCGTCGAGCGTGAGGATGCCCACCGCCTTGCCCGCGGCCTGGATGCGCTTGAACGCGTCGGCAATGATCTCCTGCATTTCGGGATGCCATGGATCGCCCACATGGCCGAAAGCAGCCGAGAGGTCCGCGGGCCCGATGAACACGCCATCGATACCTTCCAGCGCCGCGATCGCATCGAGATTCTTCACGCCCTCGCGCGTTTCGATCTGCACCAGCAGGCAGACTTGCTCGTTCGCTTCCTTCGCATAGCGCGGATTGCGCCCCCAGCCGGATGCGCGCGCAGATGCCATGCCGCGAATGCCTTGCGGCGGATAGCGCACGCATCGCACCAGCTCGCGCGCCTGCTCGACGGTGTCGACCATCGGCACGAGCACCGTCTGGATGCCGATGTCCAGGTACTGCTTCAAGAGCGCCTGCCCGATGTGGCCGTGACCCATTGGCACGCGCGCGACCGCATGTGTGCCCGGGTAGGCCGCAATCGCCTGCGCCTGATGCAGCAGGTTGAGCGGGTCGTTGGGCGTGTGCTCCGAATCGAGCAATAGCCAGTCGTAGCCCGCGGCCGCACAAATTTCCGTCGGAATGGGCCCGAGCATGCTGCACCACAGGCCGTATTGCGTGCGACCGGCCGCGATCGCCTGCTTGAATTGGTTGACGGGAGTCTGCATTGCTTTTCCTTTGCTAGACGAAGCGGAATTCGAATCGGCCCAGCGGCCCGTAGTCGGCGTCGAACACATCGCCTTTCTTCGCGGGCACGGGCCGCGTGAAAGAGCCCGCCAGCACGATCTCGCCGGCTTCGAGGCATTCGCCCCAGGGCGCGAGCTTCTTCGCGAGCCATGCGACACCCACGGCCGGATTGCCTTGCACGCCCGCGGCCAAGCCCGTTTCTTCGACATTGCCGTTCTGCCGCAGGATCGCGCCGCACCACGGCAAGTCGAGCTCACGCGGATTCATTTTGCGCCCGCCGATCACGATGCCTGCATTGGCGGCGTTGTCGCTGATGGTGTCCTGCACGCGGCGCGGCGCCTTGGTGTGGCGGTCGAACTGCTCGATGCGCGCGTCGATGATCTCGATGGCGGGTGTGACGTATGCCGTCGCATCGATCACGTCTTGCACGGTGATGCGATCACCTTCGAGCTTGCGTTCGAGCACGAACGCGAGTTCGACTTCCACGCGCGGCGCGATGAAGCGCGCGGCCGGAATGTCGCCCGGCGCGAACAGCATGTCGTCCAGCAAGGTGCCGTAGTCGGGCTCATCGATCTGCGAGGACTGCTGCATCGCGCGCGACGTCAGGCCGATCTTGTGGCCGATGGACTTGCGCCCGCGCGCGAGTTTCATCGCGACCCATGCCCGCGAAACGGCGTAACCATCTTCCACGGTCATGCCCGCGAAACGCTTGGAGAAATGTTCGACCTGCACGCGCGACTTTTCGCTCTCGTCGAGTTCGCGTGCGAGTTGCTGGATGAGGTCTTGTGTGAAGCTCATTTGTTGAAGAGTGGATGCAGCGTGCTGTGCTTGGCGTCGTACACCTGGCCGGGGCTTTCGTCGATCTGCAGCGTGATGCCGATGAGCGTCTCGTCGAAGATCGGCGCGAAGTGCTGCTTCACCACGGCGAGCA
>DATJJL010000333.1:0-4439 GCA_035492155.1 Ramlibacter sp.
GACTTCGCCTCGCGCGTGAGCATGACGGTGTGCGCGGTGTCGTTGCTGCCGGTGCCGGCGATCACAGGAATCGTCACCGCTTCGCTCACGGCGCGCACGAAGTCGCGGCGTTCGTCGTCGCTCAGTGTCGATGCTTCGCCCGTCGTCGCCGCGAGCACGAGCCCGTCATTGCCTTGCTGCGCGAGCCATTGCGCGAGCCGGCGCGCGGCATCGAGATCGAGCGCGCCTTTCGCATCGAAGGGCGTGACCATCGCCGTGAGCACACGGCCCCAATGCCGCGGACTCATCGCGACGCCCGGTAAGGCTCGTCCTCCACCACGAAGGTTTTCTCTTCCAGCGCGCCGTCGATCCACGACTTCACGCCCGGCAGGGCGCACACGCGGCGGATGTAGTCGGTGATGTGCCCAGGCACCGGCAGCGAATAGTTCTTCAGGCGCATGCACACGGGTGCGTAGAAAGCATCGGCAGCCGTGAACTCGCCGAACAGCATCGGGCCCTTGTTCTGCTCGAGCAGCTCGGTCCACATCTGCACGATGCGTTGCACGTCCTCGCGCAGGCCGGGCTTGTCGCGCCAGACGATGGCGCCTACTTCCGGCAGCGATGCTTCGATGTTCATCGGGCAGTGCGACCGCAGCGCGCTGAAGCCTGCGTGCATCTCCGCGCAGACGCTGCGCGCACGGGCGCGCTTTTTCGCATCCTGCGGCCAGAGTTGCTTGGCCGGGTACTTCTCGGCAACGTATTCGGCGATGGCCAGCGATTCCCAAACGGCAAAACCGTCGTCCACGAGTGTCGGCACACGCCCTGCAGGATTGACCTTGCGGATCGCCTTTCCGAATTCGGATTCGGGATCGCAAAACGCATCGAACTTGATCAGTCTTTCCTCGAACGGAATGCCCGCCTGCTTGAGCAGCACGCCCGCGCGCATGGACCACGACGAATAGTTCTTGTTGCCGATGTAGAGCTGGAGCATCACGCCTCCTCGTTGACGATGGGCCGGATGCTACGGGCCGCCGCGCCGGCGATTGATGAAAAAACGCGCCGATATTGATGCGGCGATGGCGCGCGCCTCTTAGGGTATGTCCTTGTTCGGCTCGGGCATCGACGTATCGCGCGGGCCCACGTACCCCAGCCGCGCCTTCAATGATTGCGGCTGCCCCGTGAGGATCGCCGCGTACATCGTCGTGTTCGCGAGGACCTTCTTCACGTAGTCGCGCGTCTCGGCGAACGGCACGTTCTCGGCCCAGATCGCCGCTTCCGTCACCGGGCCATTGCGCCAGGCGCGCGGACGCGTGGGCCCGGCGTTGTACGCGGCTGCGGCCAAGGGCATGGAGCCGTTGAAGTCGTCCAGCACGAGCTTCAAGTAGCCGGTGCCCACGGCGATGTTCGTATCCCGGTCGTGCAATTGCATGGGGCTGAAGCCTTCGATTCCGAGCTTGCGCGCCGTCCATCGCGCTGTGGCCGGCATGATCTGCATGAGGCCCGCTGCGCCAACGCCCGATCTTGCGTCGGTGACGAAGCGGCTCTCCTGCCGAATGAGGCCGTACACATAAGCGGGGTCGAGACCGATGTCGCCGGCGCGCTTCACGACCGCATCGCGATACGGCATGGGGAAACGCTGGTCGACATCGAACACCGTCTTCGTGCGTTCGCTGGTGTGGATGCAGCGGTCCCACACCTCGCGGTCGCAGGCGAACTGCGCGGCCGCGAGCGATTCGCGCTCGCTCATGCCGCCGTACCGGTGCAATCCGACGGTGTAGTTCCATTCGCGCACGCCCTCGGGCCGGATGCCCAGTGCGATCGCGTAGAGCGCGCGGTTCAGGCCCGGATTCAGCCGCGCGGCTTCCTTTTCTTCCGGCGTCAGCGGCGCGGGCCTGGCAGGAACCGTGACCTTCTGTCCGAGCTCCTCCATCGCAAGCTGTTCGTAAAAGCCGCGCACGGACGCGATCGATTGCAGCAGCTTGGTGGCTTCGGCCTTTCTCGCGCCGCCTCGCGAGCCATCGGCCGTGGCGAGCAGCGCACGCGCCTTCCAATAGGTCCATGCCGGATCGGTACGCGCTTCGTCGCTCATCGCGTTGATGGCCTCGACCACGAGCAGCCACTGCGGCCCGCGCGGCGAGCGCAATGCGGCACGCACCTTCCACGCGAGCATGTCGTCGCTGAGGTCCTTGTCGCGCGACACCTTGGCGAAGAGATCGAGCGCGTCGATCGAGAGCCGCTGCGCCGCCTGCTTGGCCATCACGCCCCACAGCCAGTTGCGCTCTTCGGCGGAAAGCTGCGGGCCCCATTTGTTATCGAGCTGGAAGACTGCGTGGTCTAGGTCGCTGGTGGCGAGCTTGATGAGCGCCAGCGAGATCATCTCCTTGCGCGCCTTGCGGAATGCCGCGATTCCCTTCGTGAGGAATCGCGAGGGGCTCGCCTCCAGCTCCTTGAATTGCGGCAATGCGTCGGGCGCCACCATCAGCACCGCCTGGCGCGCGGCGCGGTCGCGGCCCGCTTCCATCGCCATGCGCGCGCGTCGCCATGCGTCGTCCGTCTTCATGAGGCCGCCCGATTGCGGATCGATCAGGCGAGACGCCGCCAACGCGCAGCCGTCGTCGGCATCGCGCTGCAAGGGCCACAGGCGCTTGACCTCCTCGGCGACTGCTTCGCCCGAATAAGGGCCGCCGCTCAGGTACGAGACCAAAAGCGCGTAGCAACGCACCTCCCGGTCGTCATTCATGCGGTAATAGGCGTAGTTGGCCGCGAAGCTGTCCCAGTCGCGGCGCTGGCCCAGAAGCAGCAGCCAGTCGTTGCGCAGGCGGTCTTCCTGGTAGGTGCCCGGGTACTTCGTAAAAAAATCCTGGACTTCCTGCGGCTGCGCGGTGTCAAGGCGCGTGCGCAGCTCCCAGTAAGCGACCCAGGCCTCCAGCGGATGGCCTTGCACCTGCGGCAGCAATTGCGCGAGTTTGGCCCGGTTACCCTGCTTGTAGGCCTGGTAAGCGTCGACGACGGCGTCGTCGCCCTGAAGCCGGTTCGTTTGCGCTTGTGCGATGCCCGCGAAGAGCAGCGCGATCAATGTCAAAATCCTCAGGAGCATCACGTCGATTATGGACAACTCGGAGCAGAAAAAAGCGTTGCGCAAGCGCCTCGTCGCCGAGCGGCTGGCCATGCCGGACCGTCTCTTCAAGTGCGACATGCTCCAGCGCGTCATGCGCATCTGGCTGGTGAACCGGCCCGACACCGTCATCGGCGCCTACTGGCCCATCAAGGGCGAGTTCGATCCGCTGCCCGCATTGCATCGCTGGAAGGAAGACGGCGAACTGCTCGATGAACCGCAGCTTCGCCGCATCGGCCTGCCGGTGGTCGACAAGCTTCATGGGACTCTCAATTTCCACGCATGGTTCCCGGGCTGCCCGATGGAAGAGGACGCCTACGGCATCCCGAAGCCCAAGGACACCGAGATCATCCATCCCACGCTGCTGTTCGTGCCGTGCGTGGGCTACGGGCCGGGCGGCTATCGCCTCGGTTACGGCGGGGGCTTCTACGACAAGACCCTGGCGGAACTGAGGCCGAAGCCTTTCACCGTCGGGCTGGGATTCACCCAGGGTTATGTCGACGATTTCGAGCCCGCGCCGCACGATGTGCCTCTCGATGCGATATTGAACGACAACGGCGTCGTCTGGCCCGTCGGCTGAACGGCGCGTCGTCCTCTTCATCCATGTCCCTTTATCGCCTCATCGGCGGGTTTCTCCGCCGCCATTGGAGTTCTTATGCGCGCGCGGGCGTGATGCTGGCGTGCATCGCCTGCCTGATCGTGTGGATTCCGCGGCAGATCGGTCACCTGGTGGACGGGCTGGCTTCGCATTCGCTCGCGGGCAACGATCTTCTGTTCCAGCTCGCGAAGCTCGTGGCGGCAGGGATCGTCATTTATTTCCTGCGCGTGGGTTGGCGGCTGCAATTGTTCGCGGCCGCGTACCGCCTCGGGGTTGAGCTGCGTCAACGCCTTTACGCGCGCCTGTCGCTGCAAGGCCCGCAGTTCTTCCAGAAGCAGCGCACGGGCGACCTGATGGCGCTTGCGACGAACGACATCGACGCGGTGGAGATGGCCGCGGGCGAAGCGATGCTCGCCGGCTTCGACGGCTCGCTCACGCTGGTGCTTGTCGTCGCGATGATGTCGCTCGGCGTCGATGCGCGCCTGGCCGGATGCGCGCTGCTGCCTTTCCCGTTCATGGCGTGGAGCTTCTGGTGGATTTCGCGCCATGTGCACGCGGCGTGGCGCGAATCGCTGGATCGCTTCGGTGCGATCAACGATCACGTGCAGGAAACGTTGTCGGGCGTCCGAACGGTGCGCGCGCTGGGCCTTCTGCCGCGCAGCGAGGCGCAGTTCTCTCAACTTGCGACAGCCGCGTCGAATGCGAGCTTCAGTGCGCAGAAGTGGGAAGCGTCGTACGAGCCCGCGG
>DATJJL010000334.1:0-2941 GCA_035492155.1 Ramlibacter sp.
TGGAAGATGAAGAAACGGTGTCCACGGTGAACTCCATACGAGAGTTGCCAGTGCTTGGACGGGACACCGTCTTTCCCTTGCGGGAGCCGGGAGACTGTCTTCCCGATGCGGGAATCTTAGCGCATCACTTGGCGCATCAACACGCCAGCGCCTTCATCTCGCGATACAGGTCCGCCTTGCCTTCGAAGCCGATGCCCGGCAGCTCGGGCAGCGTCACATGGCTGTTCTCCACCTTCACGCCGTCGTGGAATCCGCCGAAAGGCTGGAACAGGTCGGGGTAGGACTCGTTGCCGCCAAGCCCGAGACCCGCTGCGATGTTGAGCGACATCTGGTGGCCGCCGTGCGGGATGCAGCGGCTTGCCGACCAGCCGTGCTGCTTGAGCATGTCGAGCGTGCGAAGGTATTCGACGAGGCCATAGCTCAGCGCGCAATCGAACTGCAGCCAGTCGCGGTCGGGCCGCATGCCGCCGTAGCGAATGAGGTTGCGCGCGTCCTGCATCGAGAACAGGTCTTCGCCCGTGGCCATCGGGTTCTCGTAATAGTTGCGAAGCGTCGCCTGCAGCTCGAAGTCGAGCGGATCGCCCGGCTCCTCGTACCAGAAAAGGTCGTACTGCGACAAAGCCTTGGCGTACGCGATGGCGGTGTCCAGGTCGAAGCGGCCGTTCGCATCCACGCAAAGTTTCTGGCCGTCCTGCAGCACTTCCATGATCGCGTCGATGCGGCGCAGGTCCTCATCGAGCGATGCGCCGCCGATCTTTTTCTTGACCACCGTGTAGCCGCGGTCGAGGTAGCTGCGCATTTCGTCTTGCAGCTTCGTGTAATCCTGCCCGGGGTAGTAATAGCCGCCAGCGGCGTAGACGAAGATCTTGCGATCGGGCTGGCCGTTGCCGTAGCGGTCGGCCAGCAACTGGAAAAGCGGCTTGCCTTCGATCTTCGCGACGGCGTCCCACACGGCCATGTCGATCGTGCCGATCGCCACCGAGCGTTCGCCGTGGCCGCCGGGCTTTTCGTTGGTGAACATCGCAGCCCAGATCTTGTGCGGATCGAGGTTGTCGCCCGTGGCATCGACGAGGGTTGCGGGGTCGGCCTGCATGATGCGAGGGATGAACCGTTCGCGCATCATGCTGCCCTGCCCGTAGCGGCCGTTCGAGTTGAATCCGTAGCCGATCACCGGCTTGCCGTCGCGCACGACGTCGGTGACGACAGCCACGAGGCTCAGGTTCATCTTGCTAAAGTCGATGTACGCGTTGCGAATCGACGAGCTGATGGGAATGGTCTTTTCTCTGATTTCGATGATCTTCATGAGGGTCGATCTTCGCCATTTGCCCTGGGCGGCGCCAATGCTGGTTTTGGCTCGTTCCATGCACTGCACGAACCGCGCATGAAATTCGACTTCACCTGGCTCGAGGACTTTCTGGCGCTGGCGAGCACCGGCAATTTCACGCGGGCCGCCGAAGAGCGGCACAGCTCGCAGCCCGCTTTCAGCCGGCGCATCCGCGCGCTCGAAGAATGGATCGGTGCGGCGCTGGTGGATCGCAGCACGCAACCTGCGCGGCTCACCGAAGCGGGGCAGTGGTTCCACGGCGTGGCCGAAGAGCTGGTCGCGCGCACCGCAAGGCTGCCTGGCGAAGCGAAGCGGGTCGCGGAGGCAGGCTCGCGGACGCTGCGGCTCGCGTGCACGCACGCGCTGTCGTTCACCTTCCTTCCGCGCTGGCTTCGCAGCCTCGAATCCAAGTTGACGCTCGGGCCGGTCGAGCTGGTCTCCGATGTGCTCGCGCATTGCGAAGCGCTGATGCAACAAGGCAAGGTGCAATTCGTCCTGGGGCATTCGCATCCGAAGATGCCGGGCTCGCTCGACTCGGATGCATACCTGTCTGCCGTGATCGGCAGCGACCAGCTCGTGCCTGTTTCGAAACCCACTTCGCGCGGTCAGGCGCAACATTGGCTCGAGAAGAAAGCAAATCGCGAGATCCCCGTGCTTGCGTACGCGCAGGAATCCGGTACGGGAAGAATCCTTCGCGCGGCTCTGGGTCGCAAGCTGGACGGGATCGCACACCAGACGGTGTTCACGGCGCATCTGGCCTCGGTGTTGCGCTCGATGACGCTCGATGGCCGCGGCATCGCGTGGCTGCCGCGCGCGCTTGTCGAAGACGACCTCGCGTCAGGCAGGCTGGTTGCAGCGGGCGACGCTGCATGGACCGTGGACCTGGAAATCCGCCTTTATCGCCCGCGCGAAAACATCGCTCGCGCAGCGGAGGCTTTCTGGCAGGCCTCGGTCAACCGCGCTCGAACTTGAACACGGCCGTCGATGCGCGTGCATTGGGCAGCACGCGCACTTCCCGACCGTCCTGCAAGCCGAACGCATCGAGGATCGCGAGCTTGTTCTTCGTGGCCAGCACCTCGAAATCCTTGTACGTGCCGACGCGGATGTTGGGCGTGTCATACCACTGGTAGGGCAGCCGCTTGGTGACGGGCATGCGCCCGCGCAGGATCGCGAGGCGATGGGGCCAGTGCGCGAAGTTCGGGAAAGCGACGATACCGATGCGGCCCACGCGCGCCGTCTCGATGAGCATGGTTTCGACGTTGCGCAGGTGCTGAAGCGTGTCGACCTGCAGCACCACGTCGAAGGAGTTGTCGCCGAACATCGGCAGGCCCTCGTCGAGGTTCAGCTGGATGACGTTGACGCCGCGCTTGACGC
The DNA here is from genome assembly GCA_035492155.1 of Ramlibacter sp. GTDB lineage: Bacteria > Pseudomonadota > Gammaproteobacteria > Burkholderiales > Burkholderiaceae_C > Ramlibacter. The sequence continues at coordinate 2,699 of DATJJL010000334.1, forward strand.
ACTCGATCAAATTGGCGTCAGCGATCTCGACGCCATAGCCGCTGCAGCCGCGTTCGCGTTGCAAATACTCCAGCAGCGCGCCGTCGCCGCAGCCCAAATCGAGCACGCGCGAGCCTTGCGGCACGAGCCGTGCGATCGTTTCCATCGTGGTGCGATCGCTCATCTCGCCTCCTTCGCGATGCCGTCGAAGTACGCGCGCACGGCGGCGAGATATCGAGCATCTTCGAGCAGGAATGCGTCGTG
>DATJJL010000335.1:0-4867 GCA_035492155.1 Ramlibacter sp.
GTCCGAGCGCTTCATCGATTCGCTCACGGAAGCCGGCGTGCGCATGCATGTGTTCGACCCGGGCTCGCGCCTGTTCGGGCAAAGGCTGAACCTCTTGCGGCGCATGCACCGCAAGATCGTCGTGATCGACAGCAAGCTCGCGTTTGTCGGCGGCATCAATTTCTCGGCAGACCATCTCCACGACTTCGGTCCCGAGGCGAAGCAGGATTACGCGGTGGAGATCCGCGGACCGCTCGTCGCCGAGATCCAGCGCTTCACGCATGCCGCGCTCGTGCAGGGGCAGCGGTACCAGCGCGTGCGGCACTGGTTCCGCAGGCGCCGTGACCTTCGCGTGAGTTCGCACGATCTTCCGCGCGAAGGCAGCGCAGCCGCGCAACTGGTCGTGCGCGACAACGGCGAACACAAGAGCGACATCGAGCACCATTACCGCGTCGCGATTCGCGCTGCGAAGCGGCGGATCATCATCGCCAACGCGTATTTCTTCCCCGGTTGGCGCTTCATCCGCGACCTTCGGCACGCGGCGCGGCGCGGGGTCGACGTGCGCCTCGTCCTGCAGGGCGAGCCCGACATGCCGATCGTGAAGACCGCGGCCAGCATGCTTTATCACCGCCTGCTCGGCGCGGGCGTGCGCATCTACGAATATTGCGAGCGGCCCCTGCACGGAAAGATTGCGCTGATGGACGACGAATGGTCCACCGTCGGGTCGAGCAACCTCGATCCGCTCAGCCTCGGTCTGAACCTCGAGGCCAACGTGGTGATCCGCGACCGCGAATTCAATCACGGCATGTTCGAGCAGCTGATGCGCCTCATGCGCCACAGCTGCAAGCAGATCACGCACGAAGACATCGGCGAGCTCAAGGGCTGGACCTGGGTGCGGAGTTGGGCGGCCTATCACTTCGCGCGGCGCTACCCGAGCTGGCTGCGTGCGATGCCCCGCCATGTGCCGCGCCTGTTGCCGGCGCGCGGCGAGCCATTGCGGCCTGCGTTGCAGCACGCGGTGAAGGAGTAAGCGGATGTCCTCTCGCGACCTGCCGCGCAGCGCACTCGCCAGACCCCGCCGAAGGACGGGGCGGCCGGTGCACTCGCACGCGTGGTGGCCGTGGGCGAAACGCGCGCTGACGTTCGGCTTTTTTGCGGCGGTCGCGTGGCTGCTTGCGCGCTACGCCGGCCACATTCATTGGGACGAAGTCGCCGACTCGTTGCTCCAGACGCCGCAGCCCGTGCTCGCGCAGGCGCTGCTGCTCGCAGCGGCGAGCCACCTGCTCTACAGCTGCTTCGACCTGATCGGGCGCCGCTATACGGGGCACACACTCGCGACCCCGAGCGTGATGGCCGTGAACTTCGTGAGCTACGCATTCAACCTGTGCATCGGCTCGCTCGTGGGTGGCGTGGGCTTTCGCTATCGGCTCTATTCGAAATACGGTTTGAAGAATGGCGTGATCACGCGCATCGTCTCCATGAGCCTGCTGACGAACTGGCTGGGCTACAAATTGCTGGCGGGTTTGCTGTTTCTCATCCATCCGCTGCAGCTGCCGCCTTCATGGCACCTGGGCAACCACGGCCTGCAGTGGGTCGGCGTGCTGCTGGTGGTCATTTCAGCGGGCTACATCGGCGCGTGCGTCTACTACGGCGATCACGTGTGGGATTGGCGCGGACACGAAATCTACCTGCCGCCATGGCGCATGGCATTGCTGCAGTATGCGATCTCCGCGATCAACTGGTCGCTGATGGCGGGCGTCATCTGGGTGCTGCTCGGCCAACGCGTGGACTACGCCGACGTGCTGACGGTGCTGCTGATCGGCGCGATCGCCGGCGTCATCGCCCACGTGCCCGCGGGCCTGGGTGTTTTCGAATTCGTGTTCGTCGCGCTGCTGTCGCATATGGTGAGCGAAGAGCAACTGATCGCCGCGCTGCTTGGCTACCGCGCCATCTACTACATCCTGCCGCTCATCATCGCGTCGCTGATGTATTTCTGGATGGAAGTTCATGTGAAGCGCCGGCGCCGGCGCACGCTGCGATTGCGCGAGGGAGAAGCCTGATATGCAAGCACGGCTGGCAGGCGAAACCGATCTCGCGGGATTCCGCGAGGAGGCCCGAGCCCTGCTCGCGCACCAGGTGCCGCCGGAAGCCGTGCAATGGCAAACCGCGCATGCGCAAAACGCCGAATTTTTCGCCAATGCCGAGCGGCCCGCCGATCGCGCGGCCAGCACGCCGAAGGCCGCATCGGCCATCGTGCCCGCGTCCTTCCTGCGCTTGTGCGAAGTGGTGGTGCTGCACCACGACCCCGACCGCTTCGCGTTGCTCTATCGCCTGCTTTGGCGGCTGGTGCATGAGCCCGCGCTGCGCAACGACCCCATCGATGCCGACATGCAGCTCGCGCACCAGATGGGCCAGGCCGTGCGGCGCGATGTGCACAAGATGAAGGCCTTCGTGCATTTCCGCGACATCGACATCGGTGCGGCACAACCTCTGCTCGTCGCGTGGTACGAGCCTGCGCATCACATCCTCGAATGCGTTGCGCCGTGGTTCGCCAAGCGCATGCAGGATGCGCGCTGGGCGATCTTCACACCGCCAGGCTCTGTCGAATCCGACGGGCACCAGCTGCACTTCGGGCAGGGGCTCACGCGCGAAGAATCGCCCGGAACTCTGGGTCGCGACGATGAATGGCTTTGCGTCTATCGCCGCGTGTTCGGCGAGCGCGCCATCGCCGTCAACGACGCGCTGGGACCGATCGCATGAGCGCTTCTCTCGACGAACTCAAAGCCGCGACGATGCGTTGCCGCGAATGCCCGATCGGTGAATTCGCGACGCAGTCTGTCATCGGCGAGGGCTGCAAGACAGCGAAGCTGATGCTGGTGGGTGAGCAGCCCGGTGACCAGGAGGACCAACAAGGGCATCCCTTCGTTGGCCCGGCGGGGAAGATGCTCGCACGCGGCCTGGAAGAAGCAGGCATCCCGCGCGAGAAGGTATTCGTCTCGAACGCGGTGAAGCACTTCAAGTACGAGTTGCGCGGCAAGCGGCGCATCCACAAGACTCCGACTCAGCGCGAGGTGGCCGCGTGCCATCACTGGCTCGACGACGAGATTGCGATCGTGAAGCCGCAAGCCCTTGTCGCGCTCGGCGCCACCGCCGCAATGTCGCTCATGGGCCGCCGCGTGCCGGTCACGGCCGAACGCGGTCACTGGATGGTGCGAGAGGAAGATGGGCGCAAGGTGCTCATCACGCTGCACCCGTCGGCGCTGCTGCGCGTGCTGCCGGATGAACGCGAAGCCGCATTCGCGGCATTCGTGAAGGATCTGTCGAAAGCGCGATCGCTCTTTGGCTGATCACTGGCCTGCGGTGCGAATGTCGTCGCTGCTCGCGCCGTGCTTCGAGCGTTGCATGAGCCGCTTGACCGCGTTCTTCGCGCGTTGCGCAACGCTCTCGCGATTCTTCGCCATGCCGGTGTCACGGTCGCGCGGCACGAGGTCCTTGTGGTCGCGCACGGCGTGGTTTTCCGCGATGGCGTCGTTCGGCGCCTGCATGCGACGACGCAGCGCGATTTCCGATTGGTCCTGCCCCTGTACGCCGATGCCGCCCTGCGGCGGGCCTGCCATCGCGCCGGTGCCGCCGTTCGCGCCGGCCATCGCCGGTCGGCCTTCGAACACCGCGCTCGAATCGGTGCGTTGCCCGTGCACGTCCGTCAGCGTGAGTAGTGCGATGGCCACGATCACCGCGACTGGAATCCAGTGGTGAGGCGAGTGATAGCTGTTCATCGTGCGCTCCCCTGTTGTCTACCATGAGTGTGGTCGCGCGCCGAAGAATGTTGAACGTGCATTTCGCAACAGATTCTGTAGGACGCCGCTGTCCGCGCGCTGCTAAGATTCGCGGCCTTTTCGACTCAGCTGTAAATGACGGTAGCCCTCGCAGGCCGCGCCCCTGCCACTTTCGAGATCAAGAGCGCGAACCTCCCCTTGGTCGCGCTGCTTTTGAAGTCCGCCGACCTCGCCGCACTCGCGGACGAATTGAAGGCGCGCTTTGCCGACATCCCGGAGTTCTTCGACAACGACCCGATGGTGATCGACCTTTCGCCGCTCAATGGCGAAGGCGAGGTCGACTTCGGCGAACTGCTGCATCTGCTGCGCGGGTATCGGGTCGTGCCGGTCGCCGTGAAGGGCGGCAGCGACGAGCAGATGAAAGCCGCGGTGCTCAAAGGGCTTGCGGTGGCGAATGAACTGCGCGTTGTCCCGCAAAAGCCGACGACCCCGGATCGAGTCCGGGGTGACAAGCCTGTGGAACATGCGCTCATCGTCGACAAGCCGCTGCGCTCGGGCCAGCAGGTGTACGCACGCGGGCGCGATCTCGTCGTCATGAGCATGGTCAACCCCGGCGCGGAAGTCATCGCGGATGGCAGCATCCACGTCTATGCGCCGCTGCGTGGCAAGGCCATCGCAGGCGCGAAGGGCAACACGGAAGCCCGCATCATCGCGCTCGCACTCGAGCCCGAACTTCTTTCCATCGCCGGCGTGTATCGCACGAGCGAAGTGCCGCTGCCCGCCGAAGTGCAAGGCAAGCCCGCGCAGGTGCGCCTTGTGGGCGGCAGCAGCGGCAAGCTGGTGATGGACGCGATCAATTGAGGAACCCAATGGCAAGAATCATCGTCGTCACTTCGGGCAAGGGCGGGGTCGGCAAGACCACCACCAGCGCCAGCTTCGCGTCGGGCCTCGCACTTGCGGGCCACAAGACGGCCGTCATCGATTTCGACGTCGGCCTGCGCAACCTCGACCTCATCATGGGTTGCGAGCGGCGCGTGGTGTACGACCTCATCAACGTCATCCATGGCGAGGCCAACCTGCACCAGGCGCTGATCAAGGACAAGCAGTGCGAC
>DATJJL010000336.1:0-2583 GCA_035492155.1 Ramlibacter sp.
GGGTTGAGCTCATGCCGTAAATTGTGGCAGCAACAGGATCGCTTCGGCGTTGGACGGAGAGAAACAGGCGTCGGCCGCTTCTCGCCACGGCAGCCACTTGAACCCCGTGTGCTCGCGCGGATTGAGGACGACGGGCGTACCTTGCGGCACGCACAAGCCGAACACATGCTCGGTGTTGCGCGTCACGCCTTGTGCGTAGCGGTGCAGCCAGCGCGGGTAGATGTCGTAGATGTTCTCGAGGTTCCAGTCCTCCAGGCGGCCGATCGCGCAATCGATGCCGGTTTCTTCCATCACCTCGCGCCGCGCCGTGGCATCGAAAGACTCGCCTTCGAAATCCTTCGCACCCGTGACGGACTGCCAGTAGTTCGGTGCGTCGGCGCGGTTGATGAGAAGGACCTCGAAGCCCGGCGTGTGGATCACGACGAGGACGGACTGCGGAATCTTGAAGGGACGTTGGTCGTTGGCCACTTGTATCTAGCGATTCAGACCTAGCCATTGGTCTGATGGCGCGGAGCTGCTGAAAGCTAATATACCGGCGAGTCGGTGTCTCCCGACTCGAGGGGCCTCCAAATGAAGAAAGCAGTCGTCTCATTCGCGGTGGTGGCGACCCTCGCGTTCGCAGCGCACGGCCAGCCCGGCCCCGCAGAGGCGCCGGTCCCCGGGCTGCCGCAATCGGGCTTCAACACGGCGCAGCCCATGCCGGGAGCGAACCCCCAGTACGCAGTGCCCGGCATACCGACATGGCCCGGCTTCGGCGCACCGCAAATGCCAGGGCAGCAGCAAGGCCGGCATCCCGTGCAATCGCCCGCGGCAGCTGCCCCTTCCGTTCCTCGCGTGCCGACGGGCCCCACTCAACTCATCGACCTGCCTCGCCTGGACAACCGCGCGATCGGCGAAGTCATCGCGGCACTGGTGACACGGTTCGAGATAGAGCACGGCTACATCGCGGGAAGCAAAGCCGAGGAAAAGCTGCTTCCCGCTCCCGCGCAGGTGGTGGCTGTCGGACCGGTGTTGAAGCACACGGACGCCCACAGCAGGAAGACGATGCTGATGCGCTTCGGCTTTGTGCGGCAGACAGGGCAGCTGCCCCAGCTGTGGGCCAGCGGCATGGCGGCTCCCGACGCTGCAGCCCCGAACCCGGACGGCAGGTTTGTCGAGCCCGCGCTCGTCACGATCCTCGCTTCGCGCGAGAAGAGCGAATCGGAACTTGCGATGACCGACCTCAGGTCGCAGGTGATCAACCTCGCGTACGTCGACGCCGAAGGCGCGATCGGGATGCTGCGCGCGATGGGCTTCAACGTGAGCGGCGTCGACCGCGCGCCACAGGCGGGTTCGGGCTACGGCAACCCGTACGGTGGTGCATATGGCAGTGCATATGGCAGCAGCTACGGTCCGTCGTACGGCAACCCACTCGGGCAAGGCGCCTACCCGCAGTCCATCTCGTCCGGCAACACCGTGCCCTGGGGGGGCAATTCCGTGCCAGGCACGCCCCGCAAGCTTCGCAATTCCGAGCTGCCGCTGGTGATCCGCATGCCCGGGCCCAATCCGCAGGATGTGGGGCTCGTGGGCGCGACACCGGACGGCTCCGCCGCCGCACCAGCCACCGGACAGAACGGCACGACCACCGTCCTCGGCTTGAGCACGCGGCTGTCGACGGAGACGCTTGCGTCGCCCACGACGCAGCTGATGGTGCTGTACAACCCCGATCGTCCCGAGCAGCTCGCCCGCGTGCGCCGCGCACTCGCCGAGTCCATCGACACGCCGGCGCGGCAGATCGTCATCGAGGCGATGGTGCTCGAAGTGACCTCCAGCGGCCTGCGCGAGCTGGGCGTGGAGTGGAACTACCAGAAGGGATACAACACGCTCTCACTTGGCACGCTCACCACCGGCACGGCCAACAACACCCTGACCTTCTCGCGCGACACAGCGATCCAGCAGCTGGTGAAAACCTTCTTCGCGAAGGTGCAGGCGCTGGTGCAAACAGGCAAGGCCGAAGTGTTGGCGAGGCCGAGCGTGCTCACGCTGGATAACCGGCAGGCGACGATTCGCGTGGGCACCGACATTCCGATCGCCACCAGCCGCGACACGTCGTCGGGCCTCGATTCGCGCGTCTCGTACAGCTTCTTCTACTTGCCCACCGGCATCCAGCTCAATGTTCGTCCGCGCATCGACAACGACGGCAACGAGGTCAGCCTGCAAATCGACGCCGCGGTGTCGGCAACGGTCGCGAACCTCGGCGCGCAGATCAGGAGCCCGGGCGACGTCGTGCTCGCCGCCGCACCCGCAGTGTCGACGCGCCGCGTGCAGACCTATGCGCGCATTCCGAACAGCACGCCGCTCATCATCGGCGGCCTCATCAGCCGCACCCGCGACGACGTCGACAACTCCACGCCGATCCTGGGCGAAATTCCGGTGCTGGGCGCACTCTTCGGCGCGAAGAACAATACGCAGTCGCGCGACGAAGTGATCATCGTGCTCACGCCGTACGTCCTCGCGAAGGGCCGCTCGGAGCTCGAGCAGGCGATGCCCAGCGACAAGGCGTCATTCGAATACAGCCGCGACAACGAGCTTTTCCGCAAGAAC
>DATJJL010000337.1:0-3218 GCA_035492155.1 Ramlibacter sp.
GCGATGCGAAAGAAGGTCTTGATCTGGTTCTCGCCTTCGCCGCCACCGGCCAGGTCGCTCAATGAACGGAAAGCGATGAAGGGCACGCCGTTCGCATAAGCCACGTGCGCGACGGCGGCTGTTTCCATGTCGAGCACGTTCGCGCCGAAGGTGTTGAACGTGTATTGGCGGAAGGCCGCGTTGTCCACGAAAGCCTGCCCCGACACGCCTTGCCCGCCGACGACGACGCGCGGCTGGTGATCGAGGCAATGCTTGTCCGCGTCGCAGCGCTCGAGCATCACTTGCGTCGAAGCACGCCGCGCAATCTCCAGCAGATGCGCGTCGACATTGAACCAGGTCTTCTTTTCTTCCTGAGCATGGCCGGCAGAACGCACGCCCACCGGCCGCGGAAAGATCATCCCGAAGTTCGGCAGCGTCGCATCGGCCTGATGGCTCGGCGGCTGGTACTTGCCGGGCGAAACTTCGCGAGCGAAGAGGGCTTCAAGATATTCTGACCAGCGCTGTGCGACGACGACATCGCCGATCTGAAGCTGCGGGTTCACGCCGCCCGCGATGCCCGTGAAGACGATATGGCTCACGCGAAAGCGGTCGAGCGCGAGCTGCGTGTTCATCGCCGCATTCACCATGCTGATGCCCGAGAGGAAAAGCACGACGGGCTTGCCTTCCAGCGTGCCGGTGGTGAACTGCACGCCGTTGATGGCCTCTTTGTGCGCGCCTTGCACCTTCGCTTCGAGCAGCGTGAGTTCGGCAGGGAAGGCCGACATCACAGCCACTCGTGGCGTCGAGTCGGCCTGCATCGATGCGCAGCCACCGAGCAGCAGCGCGAAGCAAAGAATGAAGATGCGCATCAGAAGGGCCCCTGGAAATCGAAGGCGCGCTGCACGAACCAATAGCCCGCCACCAGGGCGACGAGGATAGATCCGAAGGTCAGCACGCCGTGACGATAGAACAGTGTGCGCCGCAGCGCGAAGGCGATGGGCACAAAGGCGACCACGATCGCCATCTGCCCGACCTCCACACCGAGATTGAAGCCGACCAATGCGAGCGCCAGCGCCCCTTGCGGCAACCCGAGATCCGCCAGCACCGACGCGAAGCCGAAGCCGTGCACAAGCCCGAAGACGAAAGCCATCACCCAGCGCTTTTTCTCGATCGTGCCGCGCAGGTTGTTGAGCGCCGCGACGACGACCGATGCAGCGATGGTCGACTCGACGATGCGCGAGGGCAGGCTTACGACATGCAGCGCCGCGAGGCTGAGCGTGATCGAGTGCGCGAGCGTGAAAGCCGTGACCACCTTCAGCACTTCGAGCAGCGAGCGCTTCAGGCTCGCCGCCGGCTCCCAGTCATCGTCCTTTCGCACGAGCACGGCCGGCAGCAAGAGCGACAGCAAAAACAAGATGTGGTCGTAGCCGATCCAGATGTGCCACATGCCGTCGTCAAGGTACTGGCCGAGCGTTTGCCACGCGCTTTGTCCTTGCAAGGCCAGCGGCTGCTCGGCGTTGTCCGTGCCGAAGACAAGCGCTTGCGACCCCGTGCCGCCGGGCGCAATCCACTGCACCAGCCCGCGGTGCGACGGGTCCACGTCGAAGAGCAGCGAATACTTCATCTTCAAGCCGTGACCGAAGCCTTCGCACTTCGCAACGAGCGAGAGCACGGCGTACGTGCCGTCGCTGTGGTGGTCCAGTTGCAGCGGCGCGGCCGTTTGCCATTCGCACGCCTTGTCGCCGGCGGTGAGCGAGAGATGATCCGTCGCGTAACGCACGATGTCGTCGCTGCGCGTGCGCACCTCGCCCCAGGTCAGCGCACTGTTGCCGTCGCGATCGAGTTCGATGACGTAATCCAGATCGCGCAGCGCGATGTCCCAGCGCACGGCAAGGTCGGCGGACTTGTCGTCGCCGCGGATCGTGAGGTAGCTGTCGCTCGGCTTGTGCGCGAAGGCGACCAGGGGAGCAAGCGCGACGAAAAGCGAAAGCAGGAAGCGCAGCCGCTTCATCTTTTTGCCCCTGCCTGCGCAAGCTGTGCGGCCAGCGATGCCATGGGCGGGTCTTCGTAGTTGCTCGATTTGAGCCACGCGAGCGCGGGCTCCGCAGCCTTCGGCGCGTTGGCCGCCAGCGCAGCGCGCATCAGGATCTCTGCGTCGCGCGGCTCCTTCTGCTGCGTGTAGTTGCGCGATGCGTAGTCGAGCGCCTTTTGCGGCTGGCTTTCCACATCCAGCTCGAAGCGCGCGGCTTCCTGTTCATGCAGGCGGTCGCCGCGCTGCGCTGCGGCATCGAAGCGGTCGCGCAACTGATCGGCCCAACTCTTGGCGCGCGAGTCGCCCGCCGCCTTCCCGGCGAGGGCAAGACGCAGCAGCAGGATGTCGGAGCGTTCCCAGTCCGCGAGCAGCTTCACAACTTCGGCAGGACGCTTTTGCTGCAGTAGAAAATCGGAGTACGCGCCCAGCAGAAACTGGTCTGTCACGCCGGTGGCCAGGGCGCTCTTGAAATGCCGCTCGGCTTCGTCGGGACGTTGCAGGCGGATCGCCATTTCCGCGAGACGCGTCTGCGTCCACATCGACAGCTCCGCGGGGATGGCGCCGGCCTCTACGACGTCCCTCTGCAGCGCGTCGTACGCTGCCTGCAGATGTCCCGTCGTCGCTTCGACATAAGCCGTGCAGCTTTGCGCATAAAGCGGATGCGCGAGCGTTGCGAGCCTCCTGCATTCCACCATCGCATTGGCGTAATCGGCCTGCACCATGTCGATGGCCGCACGCCAGGCAATCGGCCCGGGCGCCTGCGGCTCGAGCTCGCTCGCCTTTTTCAGGCTCACGAGAGCGCCCGGAAAGTCGTGACTGAATTGCTGCAGCTGGCCTTTGATCAACCAGTAGCCGGCATTGGATGGCGCGAGCTTCTCGAGCGGGCCGATCGCCGCCGTGGCGTAGCCGACATAGCGAGGATCGCCCTGCGCCATCGCAAGATCAAAATAACGCCGCGCGATCTCCAGACGAAGGTCGACGTCCTCGGGCCGCGCGGCGAGCTGCTTGCGCAACGAATCGACGCGGCGAAGCGAAGGGTCGTTCGCAGTGGCGGGAAGCTTCTCCACCACTTCGGAATCGTTCGAAGGCGTGAAGGGCGCGGCGATGCAGGTGAGGGCCACGCCGGCAAAGGCGCAGACACAGATGAGTTTGAGCACGGGCGCGAGTCTAATGCGCGCGCGGGCTGGGCTGTGGGAACGTTTTTGGG
>DATJJL010000338.1:0-5215 GCA_035492155.1 Ramlibacter sp.
CGCCGCTTCAAGCGCACCATCGAAAAACTGGGCCTGCTCACCGAGCTGCGCGCCCGCGAGTTCTACGAAAAGCCCACCGCCGAGCGCAAGCGCAAGAAGGCGGCCGCGGTCAAGCGCCACTACAAGCGCGTTCGCAGCATGCAGCTGCCCAAGAAACTGTACTGACCGCCCTCGGGCGCAGTCACCAGAGCCTGCCCGGGGACGCCCAGGCAGGCTTTTTCGTTTCATGCGAAGGAAAAAAGATGAGCCTCAAGGACCGAATCACCGAAGACATGAAGGCCGCCATGCGCGCCAAGGAAACCGACCGCCTGGGCACCATCCGGCTGCTCACCGCCGCCATCAAGCAGCGCGAGGTCGACGAGCGGATCACATTGGACGACGCAGCGATCGTCGGTGTGGTCGACAAGATGCTCAAGCAGCGCAAGGACTCGATCGAAGCTTTCGAGAAGGCAGGCCGCACCGATCTGGCCGACAAGGAAAAGGCAGAGGTTACTGTCCTGCAGGCTTACCTGCCCGCCCGCCTGTCCGCCGACGAGGTCGCCGCCGAAGTGAAGGCCATCGTCGCCGAAGTAGGCGCAACGGGCCCGGCGGACATGGGCAAAGTGATGGGCGCCGCCAAGCAGCGCCTGGCGGGCAAGGCCGACATGGGGCAGGTGTCGGCGGCTGTAAAAGCAGCATTGGCCGGTTAAGACCCGGCCACTTTCATCTTGCCCACCAGCACGGAGCCGACCGACTTGGCTCCGTAGTTGTAGACGTCCGAGCCGATCGCCTCGATGCCGGCAAGCATGTTCTTCATGTTGCCGGCGATCGTGATCTCCTGCACCGGGTACGCGATCTTGCCGTTCTCCACCCAGAAGCCACTCGCGCCGCGCGAATAGTCGCCGGTCACGTAGTTCACGCCCTGCCCCATCAGCTCGATGACGAACAGGCCGCGGCCGAGCTTGCGCAGCATCTCGTCGAGGTCATCGCCCGCCTTCGTGCGGCGCGACACCAGTGCGAGGTTGTGCGAGCCGCCGGCATTGCCCGTCGTCTTCGTGCCGAGCTTGCGTGCGGAATAACTGGAGAGGAAGTAGCCCTCGACGCGCCCGGCGTCGACCACCTTGCGCGCTTTGGTGCGCACGCCCTCTTCGTCGAAAGCGGAGCTGCCCTTGCCGCCCATGATGTGCGGATCCTCGGTGACATCGACGTGGTCCGGGAAGACCCGCTTGCCCATCGAATCGAGGAGAAAGGTGGAGCGCCGATAAAGCGCACCGCCGCTGGTGGCCTGCACATAAGCCCCCAGCAGACCTGCGGCCAGCGGCGATTCGAAAAGCACAGGGCATTCGCGAGTGCTGATCTTGCGTGACTTCAGGCGCGACAACGCGCGCTGGGCCGCGTAGCGCCCGACGGCTTTCGCGTCGGCCAGCTCGCGCGCATCGCGCATGGAGCTGTACCACGCGTCGCGCTGCATGCCGTCGGCTTTGCCAGCGATCGGCGCCACGGAGATCGAGTGCCGCGAGCTGGCATACCCGCCGCGGAACCCGTGCGTGTGCGCCGAGAAGAAATGCGATTGCTGCGCCGACACGCCCGCGCCTTCGCTGTTTGTGATGCGCTTGTCCGTGGCGAAAGCCGCGGCTTCGCATTCGAGCGCGATGCGCGCTGCTTTCTCGCTGGTGATGTCCCACGGGTGGAACAGGTCGAGATCAGGCTGGTCCCCGGGGCCCGCGATGTCGTCCGTATCGGGCAGGCCGGCGAAAGGGTCTGCGGCCGTGAAGCGCGCGATATCGTAGGCAGCTTGCACGGTCTGCTCGATGGCGGCTTTCGAAAAATCCGACGTGCTGGCATTGCCGCGGCGTTGGCCGACATACACGGTGATGCCCAGCGATTTGTCGCGATTGCGTTCGACGTTTTCCAGCTCGCCCTTGCGCACCGACACCGACAAGCCGCAACCCTCGGACGCCTCGGCGCCCGCATCGCTCGCGCCGAGCTTCTTCGCATGGGCAAGCGCTGTATCGACGAGTTCCTCGAATTTCGCGCGGCTGTAGCTGAATCCCGCGGCGGGCTGATCTGTTCTGGTCATGCGATGAATCATACTTGCGGCCATGTCACGTAAACCGAAGAAAGGCTACTGGGTCCGCGGCAGTTTCGTTGCCGAAGGCAGCGAGCTGGACCTGCAGCTGAAGGCAGAGCTCAAGGGCGAGACCACGAGCAAGACCGACCTCAAGCGCGAAAGCGACGAGTTGCAAAAACTCGGGGAGCAACTCCTCGAGCTGCGCGAAGGTCTTTTCGCAAAGCTGGCGCTGGAGGAAAAGCTCGTGGATGCCCTCGCCGAAATGAAGCGCATCACGAATTTCGAAGGCCGGCGGCGCCAGTCGCAATACGTCGGCAAATTGATGCGCGGCCTGGACGACGAAAAGCTGCAGGCGATCCGCGAAGCGCTCGACACGCAGCGGCAAGGCTCCGCGCAGGAAGCCATGGACCTGCACGAGGCCGAGACCTGGCGCGACGAACTCATCGCGAATGACGATGCCTTGCAACGATGGCTCATTCGCTTCCCGCAAACGGATACCCAGCAACTGCGAGCGCTCGTGCGGCAGGCCCGCAAGGAGACGCCGCACGACGCCGACGCCGTCTCCAAAGGCCTTGCGCCGCGCCACGGCCGCGCGTACCGCGACATCTTCCAGCTCGTGAAGGAGCACCTCAATGGTGGACAAGACCATGACGACGAATGAATTCGACCCCGTGAAGATCGGCATCGTCTCGGTGAGCGACCGCGCCTCCAGCGGCGCTTACGAGGACAAGGGTCTTCCCGCGCTGAAGGAGTGGCTCTCGAAGGCGCTGAAGAACCCGATCGCCTTCGAGCCGCGCCTCATCCCCGACGAAAAGGACGTGATCAGCCGTGCCTTGATCGAGCTCGTGGATGCGGGCTGCTCGCTGGTCCTCACCACCGGCGGCACGGGGCCGGCGCTTCGCGACGTTACGCCCGAAGCGACACTGGCCGTTGCGGACAAGGAGATGCCCGGCTTCGGCGAGCAGATGCGGCAGATCAGCCTTCGCTTCGTGCCCACAGCCATCCTCTCGCGGCAGGTCGCTGTGATCCGCGGCAAGAGCCTGATCATCAACCTGCCCGGACAGCCCAAGTCGATCCAGGAAACGCTCGAAGGGCTGAAGGCCGAAGGCATGCAGGTGGTGCCCGGCATCTTCGCGGCGGTGCCTTATTGCGTCGACCTGATCGGCGGCCCGTACCTCGAAACTAATGATGACGTGTGCAAGGCCTTTCGGCCAAAATCTGCTGTGCGGGGGGCACGCGCCACCTGACGGGAAGAGGAGAGACGGATGGACTCGTTCACCAGCGACACGCGCGAGTGGAGCGCGAAGGATGTCGCGAAGCTGCTCATCTCGCAAAACGCGCTGACCGAGCTCACGCTCGAAGAGGCGCTCGAGGTCGTGCGCCTGCTCGCGCCGCTGCACATGGCCGCCGAAACGGTCCTGATCGAAGAAGGCGTGACGAGCACCGGCTACATGGCGCTGGTGCTCGAAGGCGAAGCAGTCGTGCTCAATGCGATCGAGGGCTCCGACGAAAACGTGGTCCTGAGCACGCTGGGCCCCGGCGCCGTGTTCGGCGAGCTCGGCATCCTCGACGGCAAGGCCCGCTCGGCCACCATCACCGCTGTCACCGACATGGACATCGCCGTGCTCGATCGCGTCGGCCTCGCGCGCCTCGTCGACAGCCTGCCGGGCGTGGCGTGTTCGCTCTTCTCCGCGATCATCGTGCGCGTCGGCGAGCGCCTGCGTGCGACCAACATCCGCGTGCAGGAGCTGGTGGCCGAAAACAACAAGCTGAAGGCCCTGTCATTGCGGGCTTGACCCGCAATCCAGTGTCTTAAAGCCGCTGGATGCCGGATCAAGCCCGGCATGACAGGTCGCTACTTCCCGACGAGCTGCGTGAGCTTGTCGGCTTCGAAGTGTTCCTTCAAGGCCGCTTCGTCGGGCACGCAATCGCCCTGGCGGGCCTTCTGCGAGAGCTTTTCGATCGCCTGCCAAAGCAGCGCGATCTGGTGCTCCTGCGACGAGGCGTTGTCGATCAGGCCCTTCATCGCCTGCGACAGCGGGTCGTCATTCTCGGTGATACCGTAGGCCGAGAAACCCATCTGGTTCGCTACAGCCTCGCGGCGCTTGCTGTCCTCGGCCTGGATGATGCGCGCCGGGATACCCACTGCCGTCGTGCCCGCAGGCACTGGCTTGATCACGACCGCGTTGCTGCCGATCTTCGCGTTGTCGCCCACGAGGAAGCCGCCCAGCACCTTCGCGCCCGCGCTGACGACCACGTTTTTGCCGAGCGTGGGATGGCGCTTGGCGCCCTTGTACAACGACGTTCCGCCAAGTGTCACGCCTTGGTAGATCGTGCAGCCGTCGCCGATCTCGGCCGTCTCGCCGATGACGACGCCCATGCCGTGATCGATGAAGACGCCGCGCCCGATCGTCGCGCCCGGATGGATCTCGATTCCCGTCAGCCAGCGCGACACATGCGACGTGAAGCGGCCGAGCCAGCGCAGGCCGTGCGTCCAGAACCAATGACCCATGCGATGCATCACCAGCGCGTGCAGGCCCGGGTAACACGTGACCACCTCCCACGTGCTGCGCGCGGCAGGATCGCGGTCGAGGATGCACTGGATGTCGGAACGCAGGCTGTCGAACATGGTCGCTATGAGCTTATCTCCGGGCCAGTCTAACGTTTTGCCCCGCGGGCTGCATGAGACATCGCCTTGGCGACACCACGAAGGATGTGGATTTCCTCGGGGGTCGGTTGCGCGCGATTGAACAGCTGGTTCAGGCGCGGCATCAGCTTCTTGGGCGCGGCCGGATCGAGAAAGCCGATGTCGACGAGAGCCTGCTCCCAGTGATCGAGCATGCCCTGAACGCTCTTCGCATCTGCCGCTTGCGACGGCGCGGCGCTCTCCACGCCGAAGCCGCCCAACGCAAGCCGCCATTCGTACGCGATCACCTGCATCGCCGACGCAAGATTCAGGGACCCGTAATCGGGATTCGCCGGAATCGACAAGGCCACGTGGCAGCGATAGACATCCTCATTCGACATGCCGTAACGCTCCGAACCGAAGATAAAAGCGACGCGATGATCGCTCTTTGCAAGTGGCGGAAGATGTTCGCGAGGTGTCGATGTAGTCGGCCCGAAATCGCGCGGCGTCATCGCGGTGGCGCAAAGATAGGTGACGCC
>DATJJL010000339.1:0-3295 GCA_035492155.1 Ramlibacter sp.
GCGCTTGCTCGGCGCGCAAGACGTCGACTACCTCGTGCCCGACCGTGTGGTCGATGGCTACGGGCTCACGCCATCGATCGCCGAACGCGTGAAGCAGCGCGGCGCCAAGTTGCTCGTCACCGTGGACAACGGCATCGCGAGCGTCGAAGGCGTGGCCGCCGCGAATGCGCTGGGCCTGCCCGTGCTCGTCACCGACCATCACCTGCCCGGCGCGCTGTTGCCGGAGGCGGCGGTGATCGTCAACCCGAACCAGCCCGGCTGCGAGTTCGAAAGCAAATCGATCGCCGGTGTCGGCGTGATGTTCTACGTGCTGATGGCGCTGCGTTCCGAGCTGCGCACGCGCGGTGTGTTCGACAACGCCACGCAACCCAAGCTCGACGTGCTGTTGCCGCTGGTTGCGCTGGGCACCGTTGCCGATGTCGTGAAGCTCGATGCCAACAATCGCCGCCTCGTCGCGCAGGGTTTGCGTCGCATCCGCGCAGGTGCGCTGCCCTGCGGGCTCGCATCGCTCTTCACGGCAGCGGGACGCGACCACAAAGCCGCGACGACCTTCGACTTCGGCTTTGCGCTCGGCCCGCGAATCAATGCGGCAGGTCGCCTCGCGGACATGACGCTGGGTATCGAGTGCCTTGTCACCGACGATCGCGCACGCGGCGACGAGCTCGCGAAGCAGCTCGACACGATCAACCGCGAGCGGCGCGAGCTGGAAGGCGACATGCGCGACGCAGCAATGGAAATCGCCCAGCAACTTTTCGACGAGAGCGAAGAGCCGCCGCCGGCGATCTGCGTGTTCGACCCCGATTTCCACGAAGGCGTGGTCGGCATCGTCGCCTCGCGCCTGAAGGACAGATGGCATCGGCCCACTTTCGTCTTCGCGGCGAGCCAGGCCGAAGGCAAGGAACACGAGCTGAAGGGATCGGGCCGCTCGATCCCGGGGTTTCACCTGCGCGATGCGCTGGACCTTATCGCGAAGCGCCATCCGCAGGTGCTGCTGCGATTCGGCGGCCACGCGATGGCTGCGGGCTGCACCATCACCGAGGACCATCTCGACACCTTCGAGAATGCCTTTGCGCAGGTCGCGCAGGAAAGGCTCGACGCCGCCACGCTGATGCGCCGCCTGGACACCGACGGCCCGCTCGCGCCCGAATACCGCCGGCCCGATCTCGTGGACACGCTGCACACGGCGGTGTGGGGCCAGGGCTTTGCGCCGCCTGTCTTCAGCGAGGAAGTCGAAGTGCTTTCGCAACGCCTCGTCGGCGAAAAACACCTGCAGCTGAAGATCAAGCACCAGGGCCAGCCGGTGGACGCGATCTGGTTCGGCCACACCGAGCCGCTGCCGTCGCGCGTGAAGCTCGCTTTCCGGCTCGAAGCCGATGAATGGCAAGGCGTGCGACGCGTGCGTTTTCTCGTCGAAGGCGCGGAAACTTAACCTCGCATGCCGACGGGGACCGGCATCTTCTCGTCGTGGAAATAGTCGAACAGGCGCGCTGCGATTTCACGCAGCTGCGCGTCGGCCAGCGTGTGCGCACGGGCCAGTTGACACATTGCATACTCGCGGTCGCCGAGCATCATCGACGTGCAGATCGAGCGGCCGTGCCCCGCCATCAGCAGTGCGAAGGCGTCGAGCAGATGCATCGGGCAATAACGCGTCTCGTCGACGAGCAGCACTTCATCGCCCGCCTCGAGAGACGGCGGCAGCGTGTCGTTCCAGTTCGGCGATCCATGCGCGAAGACGTGGCTCATGTTCCGACTTTAGGAAGCGTGCGCGGCGCGGCTCGTCGGCGCGGTTTGCGGCGTGCTGTCGGCGATCCGGGAAATGCCGTGTGCGAATCCCGGCTGTAGGACAAAATCGCCGACCATGGATGCATTGCTGCTCGATGCGCGCCAAACGGCCGCCGGCCTGCCTTGGCCCGCATTGGTCGAACAGTTGCGCGCGTTGCTCGCCGACAGCACCGTGCACGTGCCCGAGCGAATCGTGCAGCCGCTTGCAAACGGCGCGAGTCTCTTCGTCATGCCCGCCGCGGACTCGCGAGTCGCGATGACGAAGCTGATCACTTTCACGCCCGCCAACGCAGGAACTTCGCGCGCCACGATTCAAGGCGACGTGGTGGTGTTCGACGTGCTGACCGGGACGCGCAGGCTGGTGCTCGACGGGCCGACGGTGACCGCGCGACGCACGGCCGCTGTCTCCGCTCTGGCTGCACAGCTACTCGCTCCGAACACGGAGGGCCCGCTCCTCGTCGTCGGCGCTGGGGCCCAAGGGTTTTCGCATGTCGAAGCTTTCGTCCAGCTGCTCGGTGTGCGCGACGTGCGAATCGCGTCGCGACGCACGAGCAGCGCGCAGGCGCTGGCGGATCACGCGCGGTCGCTGGGCGCGACTGCAATGGTGGTGGGCGATGCCGATGCGGCGCTGGCCGATTGCCCGCTGGTGGTCACGTGCACGCCGGCTCAACATATCGTGTTGCGATCAATTCCACGCGCCGACGCCTTCATCGCGGCCATCGGCGCATTCACGCCGAAGATGGTGGAGCTCGCGCCGGAGATCTGCATGCATTGCGCGAGCCAGGGCACGATCGTGGTCGACACGCCCGAGGCCGTACACGAAGCGGGCGACCTCATCCAGGCGGGGCTGGACGTGGCGAGCTTTGCGACCTTGCGCGACGTGGTCGCCGCACCCGCGCCTGCGAAGCGCGGGCCCGTGCTTTTCAAGAGCTGCGGATGGGCGGGGTGGGACCTCGCAGCGGCTCGGGCGGCTACCCTTTCCATGGTTCATCCCTAGGTAGTCGCGCGTAAGTCGGCGCATGCCGCGCGGCAAACAAACGGCGTACAAACGCGCTCCATTGTCCAACCGAGGAGACAGTGCATGCGCCGATACGCATCCTTGCTAGCCGCCTTCGCAGTTGCAGTATCCGCAGGCAGCGCCCACGCCGTGGTGAGCCTGGGCTCCTACAACGTCAAACTCGACGAGACCACCGTCTCCGGCATTTCGTCCGGCGGCTTCATGGCCAGCCAGGTCGGCGTCGCGTGGTCTTCGATCATCAAGGGCGTGGGCATCGTCGCGGCCGGCCCGTATGGCTGTGCGCAAATTCCGAAGCCGGGCAGCGCCTTCACGAACAACCTCTTCACCGCGTACTACTACTGCGCGAACCGCATCACCGCGCCCGACCTCACGCCGATGCTCAACCTCACGAGCACCTTCGCCGCCGACGGACGCATCGATGCGGTGTCGAACATGGCGAAGCAGAAGGTCTGGATGTACTCGGGCTACAACGACGGCGTGGTCAAGCAAAGCACT
>DATJJL010000340.1:0-34030 GCA_035492155.1 Ramlibacter sp.
TCGAGCGAGAAGCGCGCGCCGACTTCGGCAACACGCTCGGCACCTTTGGTGATCACGACGAACTGCACGATGGTCAGGATGAGGAACACCACCAGGCCAACCACCAGGTTGCCGCCCACGACGAAATTGCCGAACGTGTAGATGATGTGGCCCGCGTCGCCATTGAGCAGGATGAGCCGCGTCGTTGCGATGCCGATGGAAAGGCGAAACAGCGTCGTCACCAGCAGCACCGACGGGAACGACGAGAAGGCCAACGGGCTGGGCAGGTACATCGCCACCATCAGCAGGACCGCCGCAATGCACATGTTCGACGCGATGAGCGCGTCGATCAGCCACGTGGGCAGCGGCAGGATCATCATGAAGATGATCGAGACGATCAGCGCGGCCAGCACGAGGTCGTTGCGGCTGATGACCGCATTGACGATGCGCTGCATGCGTTGTTGGGCGGCGTTTGACACGGGTCAGCTCCCGGTGGTGGGGTTGTCGGCGCGGGCCGCCGTGAATTCGCCGAACGCGCGCTCGGCCTCGGCATGACGGCCGATGGCCGCGAGCGCCTGGCCTTGCAGCAGATGCACCACGGGCGACGGGTCGCCGCCGTCGCGCAACTTGTCGAGCACGCGCGCAGCTTCCTGCGTCTGGCCGGCGCGGATCGCAGCCAGGGCCAGCGCGCGCATCGCGCGCCTGTCGTCGGGCGCAAGCACGCACACGGCGCGCAGCATCACGAGTGCCTGGTCGGGCCTGCCGTGCAGCAGGAACACATGCCCCAGCAACCGCATGACGTCGAGGGAATCCTTGGTCAGGCGGTGTTCCATCGGGCCTAGCCTTTGAGCAGTGCGGAGCGGTACATCTGGACGAGATCGCGCAAGGCGACCTGGTCGCGCATCAGGCGAGACGCCCTTCGAAGCAGCCGCGCCAGGCGCGGGTCTTCATCGGCCTCCTCTTCGAGCACTTCGACGGCGTCCTGCAACGCGTTATTGAAACGTTGCGGCAAGAGCAGCAGCGGCTCGTTGATCGCGGGCGCAAGCATGGCCGCGAGGTAGTCCTCGAGATTGGGCAGCGCATAAAGCTGCTCGAGACGGGGCTTGACGGGCGAGAACGCCGGCGAGAGGTTCGACGTGGGGCCGGTGTCGACGTCCTTGCTTTCCTCGCGCCGCAGGATCTTGTCGATCCCGCGGTCCATCGGGAAGGGAGAGTTGCGGTCGCCGATGCGGCTCATGCGGGCCTCAGTGTTCCTGCGCGACGCGCGAATGGAAATCGAACAGCGCTTGCACGGCGTCCTCCAATGCGCTCAGCACGAAGGACGGCCGCGGCATGCGCAGCGACACCGAAAGATCTTCTCCGCGCAGCCCGAGTTGCATTTGCCACGCAGGGCTCTTGCGGAAGTCGGCCAGCATCAGCGCCTTGCGCAGCGCACCCGCGCGCGGCATCGGCAGCGGCTGTGCCACCGTGACGAGAATGTCGTTGGCGCCTTCGGCATGCAGGTCCTGCACGCACAAGAGGCCGCCCGATTCGAGCGTGAAGAGAACGTAGCCGTCGGTGTCCAGCGCGAGATCCGGAATCCCGATCGACTGGCCGAAGGCCGAGACAGTGTCCGACACCCAGTCCATCAGCGCGCTCCCCCCTCGTGATCCGCTTGCCCGCTCTCGAGCGCTTCCTCTTCGGCCTCGATCGCCTTGTCCAGTGCGTCCTGCACGGCGTCGACCATGGACAGGCGGACGTTGCGGTCGGCAAAAGCCCTGTCGGGCATTTCGCGAAGCATCTTCTTGATGCCCGAGAGGAAGACGATGTTGGGTGCGCCTTCCGGCACCTGCATCTCGCGGGCGAGCCGTTCGAACTGCATGGCCAGCGCATTGCCGCTGCTGATGATGGTCAGCAAGCCGGCCAGCAGCTTGCCGAGATGCATGGGCTCGTCAGGGCTGGGCATGTTGCACAGGGTTCAGCAGACGTTTCATCTGGGCGATCAGCTCGCCACCCATCGCGAAAACCGTGCGCAGCAACTTGGTGTTCTGCAGATGATCCTGCGACGCGCCCAGCCGGCGCAGGTCGTGCGACGGCGTAGCTGCGTCGATGTCGGCGGCGTGCGCCTTCTGCAGGTCCACGGTGACTTCCTCGATGCGGTCGACATCGAATCTCGCAAGCAGCAGCTGCATGGTTTCGACCCAGGTGCGCGCGACTGCGACGAGCTCCTTGTAGACCGCTTTGAGCATGTCGTAGTCGGGGGCACCCGCAATGGCCGGTGCGATGTTGAAGCCGATCAGCGCCTGCTGGCCCTCGCCCGTGCTTTCGGCCTGGTACTGCTCGATCGCTTCGCGGATCTCGTCGAGCACGTCTTCGTCGGACGGTTCGCTTGCTTCACCGAAGGCCGACGCGAGCCCCTGCTTGTCGCGCAGGAGCTTCATCATCTGGTCGTCGTCGGCCTGCCTGAGGGCGATGACGAATTCCTCTTCCTCGTCGCCCGAGGCGTTGCCGAGCACGTCATCGAGGAACTGGTCGGCTTCGTCGGAAAGTTCGCTGTCGCCGGAGATCTGTTCGCGAATGAGCGCGGCCAGCTCTTCCTTGCTGTGACCTTCACCGAAGGGCGTGAGGGCGGCGGTCTTCTCTTCCTCGGAACCGCTCGCCTCGACCGACAGCGCGATGTGAAGCGCGGCGAGCCATTCTTCGGATTCGTTTTCGGCCGCCTTCTTGTCGGAGGCCTTCACGAACTCGCGCTTCTTGATCATCTGCCGCGCGAGCACCTTCACGCGCTGCATGTTCACGCGCATCTGCTGCGCGCGAGTGAAGGCCTGCGCCAGCGACATCGGCTGGACCTGCGCCTGGGCCACGACCGTGTGCGACGCCAGCAGGCGCTGAATGGTTCGCAGTGCAGGCGGCCCCGAATCGGAGCGGCGCATCACGGCCTTGGCCGAGCCCGGCGCAGCCTTCTTGATCTGCCCGAGTGCACTATGCTGCCCCGTCGCCTGGGCCTGCGACTGCTCAGCCGATGTTGCCCGGCCGGGCACATTAAAAGAGGCTGTGTTGCTGACACTCGTAACCATGCGTCGTGAGTAACGCCGGCACGCTCGTGGTTCCACATGCGGGCGAAAGGGAACCAAATGGATGGTGCTGCCACTCAATCGCGAGCCCAAGGATCAAGGCAAGGGGAGCCGATACTTTTCATGAACTTGCTCGAATTTGAGCGGCTGTGCGTGGACGCAAGCCTGGACCTCGGCGTCGACGATCCGACGGCCCTGGGCCGGGGCCTGGGAATGCAGTTCGCCACCGTGCTGTTTCGCACTTCGTTCCGCGGCGGCCATGCGAGCTTTCTGCTGACGGCGGAGCTCGGCTCGGTTCCCGCGAAGTGCCGGGCCAAGGTCTACGAACATCTCCTGACCACCCAGCTCATGACCTGGGACCGCCCTGCGCTTCGCTTCGGCTTCAACCCGGGCCGCAATGCCGTGGTGCTGTGCGCCGAAGTCGAAGCCGACGATCGGGTGGACGGCGTGCGTCTTGCCACCTTCGTTCGCTCCATTGCCGCGCAGACGGTGGACTGGCGGGAAACCCTTCTCACCGGCAACATCGCCGAGCCGGACTCCGCCGGCGTCAACAATTGGGTCGACCTGTGGCGCGACGCGCCCGAGCCGGCGCCGCGCGCCACGCTGACGTGAGCTTTCCCCTTTTCTCCCGACCCGGTTCCGTGGTCGTCGTCGACGACGACCCGGACTTTCTTTCCATGGTCGCATCGACGCTGCAGCGCATGTGGGACTGCAGGTTCTTTTCCGACCCGCACCAGTTCCTGCGCCACATCGAATCGGAGGCTCCGCTTTTCGAGGTGGACATCGGCGCGCAGCAGCAGGTGGTGAATCGATGGGCCGAAGGCGAGTGCCTCGTGCCCGGCATCCTCGAATACTGGACGAGATCGATCGAGCGCTTTGCCCTCACCCGCGTGTGTGTGGTCGACCGAAAGATGCCGCTCGACGGTTTCGAAGTGCTCGAGCGCCTGCGGTTCTGGGACGGCTACAAGCTTTTGCTCACCGGCCATGTCGACAACAGTGAAGCAGTGGCCGCCTTCAACGCAGGCCTGATCGACAAGTTCCTCGCCAAGCAATCACCCAGCCTTTTGCCATCGCTAGTCGCGGCCATCGGCACTTTGCAGGCCAAGCCGATGCAGCGCATGGACCAGATCTGGCGTGCAACGCTCTCGTCGCACCAGGCCGCGATTCTTTCGCGCGCACCGGCTGCGCGCGAGCTCGCGTCGTGGACACGGGAGAAGTTCGTCGAATACATCGTGATCGGCAGCCCCTTCGGTGTGCTGGGCGTCGGCCCGGCCGGTGAGCTTGGCTGGATCCAGCTTGAAGAAGAAGACGCGCACCACTCGCCGGAAATCAGCGATGCACTGATTCGTGCGGAGTTCGATCTTGCGCAGATGGCAGTGTCCGCGCGCGTGCGCACCATCGGCGGCGCGGGCTTGCGAGGCGCTTACTTTTCGCTCGACTGGGCGCCCGGCGGCGACAGGCGCGACTGGACTTATCGCGCCTGGCTCAAGCAATTCACGGGCGGGGTTTAGACACCCGAAGCTTGCAGCAATGCCCTGACCTGCTCGCGCGGCGCAGCGTCGTGGATGGCTCGCGCCATCGCAGCGGCTGCGCCCGGGTTGCCGTGGGCCTTCGCCACTTGCGCAGCAGTTCGCATTGGGTTGCCGTGCAATGCCGCGAAAACACGCTGTTTGCATTCCAGCGAAATACAGGTCGACGCAGCCACTTCGCGCAGGTACTCGTAGATCGCGTCGTGCTGCTTTCCCAGCAGCGCAGGGTCCGCATTCACCAGCGTTGCCGCCTGGGCGATCCGATGCAAAGTGGGACGGCCGGCAGGCGGTAGCGGCTCGCGCGCGAGCAGCAGCATTAACTTGTCATCGGGCAGGAGCTGCATTGAATTCGCCACCAGGCGTGCGAACAAAGCCGTGACTTTCGCGTGCCCGTAGTCGAAGGCGCTTTGCTCCACGGCGAATTGCGACAGCAGCGCGATTTTTTCCCGATACGCAAGCGCGTCCTCGGGCGCATCGAGGATCGCGTGCATCCACGCTTCGAGCGCAGCCGTGTGTCCGCGCGTCAATGCGTGGCGGATGCCGGGCACGCCGTCCACCATCGCGAGAAGGTGGCGCTCGTCGATGTCTCGGCTCACCGAGCGTTGCACTTCGCCGGCGAGCCCCTCGCGCAATGCCCAGTACAGGAATTCGGGCGTGGCCTTCACGTCATCGGGTACAAGCTGCAAATCGACAACTCTTGTGCCTGCTGCCTGCTCGGCCTCGCCGGGATAGCGATACACCGCGCACATGCGCGGCCCCTGCTGGTAGTACTTGCACATGCGGCTTGCCGGAATCCAATGCTCCAGCTCAAAGCCGCGAAGCTGCGCCGGGTCGTCGACTTCCATCGGGTCGTGCTTCGCACCGGAGGCGGGGTCGTAGATGTTGACGACATATCGCCCGTTGCGAACGAGCAGTTCGCAATCGATGACGTGAGAGGGAAGCTCGAGCATCAGCAAGCGCTGCGTCTGCGCTGCCGTGGCCATTTGCGCGAACTCCGAAGCGAGCTGCGCGCCAAGATCATGTGTGGGAATCAGCGCGTGTGCGCCTGCTTCGACGAGAGACTGGTATTGGGCTTCCGTCTGCACCGGCACATGGTCCGCCACACGCGCAGCGCTTACGTAGCCGTCGTACGGAAACCGCAGCTCCTTGTCACGCTCTTTTGATTTGCGATAGTCGAGCCGGTCGCGCAACCACTGCAAAGCGAGATGGCGGCAGACGATGCGGCGATTCGCCAACCGCGATGTAGCGGCCTTCAAAGGGAACCTCGCACGGCCATTGACCTCGACCTGCTTCGAGCGCAGCGGATTGCTGTGCCGGATGAGGCCAGGGATGGGGCGCGGCCCGCACACGGGCGTACCGCTCTCGTCGAAGTAAACGACCGTGGCCTTGCCGGCGATCACGCCCTCGGGCGCTGGAGCGCGCGGCCGCGCAAACACCTTTGCACCGTCGGGCGCCCACACCTCGAAGGCTTCCCAGTTGCCCTCGCACTGAAGGTCGATCTTCAGTTCGCCGGGCGCTGCATGCAGGCTGCGCAGTCCGCGCAGGTCAAGAACACCTCCCCTTGGCGCGGTGCGCAGGACGACGGAAGCAATGTCTCTCTCGGCCAATTCCGCGTCGGAAACAAGCTTGCTGATGCGCCCCACGCAATCGGCGTCCGCTGCGAGCGTCACGAGCGAGTCGCGCAGATCGCGCAGCTCGGATGTCTTGAACTCTGCTCCATCGAAATCGGCGAAAGCAACAGCGCGTTGCACTGCAGGCGCCAATTGCCCGGCAACATGCCTCACCGACGACTCGAGCTTCGAGCCGCGCTGCAGGTGCGCGATGCACACGTCGAGCTCCTCGCCCAGCCGGATCACCTGCAACGCATCGGCCTTCGACGGCAACGCCCTCTCCGCGCGCCGCATGAACTCCATGGCGTCGCGCACGAAGCTCGAGGTCAGCGTCTCGACCGGGACAGCGTCCTCAACACGCGGGCTGTTGGCCGGCCCGAACATCCTGGCGCGCCGCGCGAGAGGCGATGGCACGGCGGCCCCGATCTCCCTGGGCTTGTGCCTGGGTACGCGCGCAAAGAGACTGGAAATAGCTCGCATGACGACACATCGTCGGTGAAGGCCGGGTTTTTATCATGGACTCGGCCAACTCGCCATCGCCAATCTGACGCCTTGCATTTCCGCCGGTTTCAGAGCTGATGCATCGCCCGGCAAACGAAGTTGCGCGCGCACGCGTTGATCCAGGTCTTCCTCGGCGATGCCTGCGCGCCGGCCCACCGCCAACATCATGGTGTCCAGCATGATCGGCAGCGTCATCTGCGCGCTCGTGACGGCCGCATCGCCGGACTCGATGCCCTTCTGGGCCCGAATGAACAGATCCATTGCCTCGCCGGCAAACACGTCGTTCAACATCCAGGCTTGTTCTCCTGTCAGGCCCGCCGCCGCAAGCTCCATGAATTGCGCCGTGAGTTGCGTCGTGAAATCACCACCCGAGAGACTTCCGGCCTCCCAGAACTGAGCGCCATGATTCTGCATCGCAAGCAAGCCCTTGCGGAACTGGAGCAGGACCTGTCCCAAAGACTTGACCAATTCGCCGGCCGATAGCGGCAAGTTGCGCGCAGCCTGCAAGGCCGGCTGCATCTGCTCGGAGATCCTCAGGATGTTGACGTACTGCACCATGTCCATGCGGCGCGTTTGCGCCATTCGGCTCAGCACGTCTCGGCGCGGACCTTCCGCCATCCTTTCGATTGCGCGAAGCACGTCGCAGTGCTCGGTCAAAGCCCTTGTCAGATGCTGCTCGAGCGGGGCCCTCAACGCGACTGCGATGTTGGGGGCGCCGGGCTCGCACTGCAGATACCCGGGCCAGTTGCTCTGCGTCCGGACGAATTCTTTCAGGCTGTCGGAGATGCTCTTGAGGACAGCCTCCGGAAACGCTCCTGCCGGTGGCAGGAGCTGGCCCGCCACGCGATTCGCCACGGTGCGAAGCATCGAACCCTCTTGGTTCCGGTCGAGGAGCGGTTCGACGGCGAACATGATCGCGGCCTCGCGGGCCGTGGCGGCCAGTGCGTCCCACGTGGTCTTGTGGGACGCTTCGCTCAGGATAGTGTCCAGCGCCTCGGGCGTCATGCCCGGCACGTTCGACAGCTCCGTGTACAAAGCCGCGACCTCCTTCACCACTTCTTCGAAACGAGCATCGATCGCGTCTGCGGACAGGCGCGTGTTCGCGTACCAGTCCTTCTGCTGGCAGCGCAACAGCACCTGACGTGCGACGAACTGCAGCGACGCGGGTGACATGCTCGCTTCGGCTTCCGGACTGGCAATGTATTGCGCGATGAACGCCTCGTTGTGCGCCCGATTCGCGGCCTGGACTTGCACCGTCTGGCGAAGCATCCTGGCCGCGTCGAGTTGAACAGCGGCGACAAAGTGGACCGTCGTCTGCGGAGTGACGCGCTCGGCGATTTCGCGCAGGCGATCGGCGCTCAATGGCGGCAGATCGCCATAGAGGTGATGCAGCACGCGTTGCGTCACGATGTCGGCGTGCCTGCGCTGCGGGCTGCCTTCAGGCACAAGCTGGTCGAAGCTGGCCAGGCCTTCCTGGAGCGCGAAGAACTGTGCCAGCGACATGGATTCAAGACTGCGATCGACGCTTGCCGCGAATTCGCGATAACCGGCTTCTTCCCCAGTCGGGTCTTTCGGGGTCGTTGAGCGGCTGGTGATCGGCTTCATGACGACACCCAGGCCATTGATGAGCCTGATGATCGCTTCGCGGTCGTTCAGAAGCGCCTGACGCCGGCCATCGAAGAAATTGTCCTTGCGTTGCGAAAACACGCGCAGCAGCTTGCCGACATGGGCGTCCGTTTTCTCGCGAGCGGCGCTCATCTTCGAATCGACGCGCTTGTTGCGCCGACTCATCGAGTTCAGCAAGCCGCTGAAACGTCTTGCGGTTCCTGCACGCAAGCGGCTCCACGCATCCGGCCGGGAAGGTGATGCCGGGGGCGTGAGTGCTAGTGCCGGCGGCTGCATGACTTGCGGCTGGATCACCGGTGGCGCGTGCTCTTCGGGCGATCCAGCGCCGAAGAGGCGCCTTGTGACATTGGGCGTTTCCTCATCGCTGTCGGAATCGGTGGAGTCGCTGTCCGACCCGCTGTCCACCGAAGTGGAACCACGTCGAGCGACGATGACATCGCCATCTGCGGTGATTGCGATGCCGCGCCAAGGCACCAGCGCATCGCCCATGAGAATGGCCTGGCCTTTCGCCTTCTGCGCGTGGATCGCTCTTGCCTTTTGGGCTATTTCCAACTTTGCCGAATGCCTGATCTTCTGCAGTTCATCGGCATGCTTGGGCAGGTCAGCAGGTAAATCCAGATCGGTCCTCGGACCAAACACGAGTGCACGCAGCACCCGCATGTCCTTGGCCCGGCTCGCGACCTCGTCGGCCAAGGAGCCCGCAGGCAGGTTCGCGGCGACGTGATCCAGCGCTTCAGTGTGCTCCAGACGATCCCTGAATTGTTGGCGCTCTGACGGCGCAAGAGCACCCATGGCGGTTTGGATTTGCTTCGCCAGATCTCCCAGATATCTCTCGCGCAAATCGTCCGCTTCTCGCGGCTTGAATCCTCTCGATTTCGCAAACCCGTCGGCCAACTGCGCCGCGTTGCCCAGTTCGACCAGCGCAAGAGCAAGCTGGTTGGCCTGGATGCTTCGTACGGCAGATTCGGCCCAGCCGATGTAGCGCTTACGAACTTCCGGGCCGATGAATTCGTCGCGGCCATTCACGTCAAGTTCGGCAAAGGCGTCGTGGACGTTCACCAGTTGGTTATCGCTCAGGTTCTCCGCATGGAGCGAGTTGTCTTCGATGTCGTCGTCACTGTCGTCGCTGTCTTCAGCGCGCGGCTGAAGCTGCGCTTCGAGCTGAGCGGCGAGCTGCGCCGATGCGTCGCGAATTGCCCCAAGATCATCGACCTGGTATTTGGCCGAGGACTTTCGATAGTCCTTCAGAAGTCCCACTGCGGCGACGATCCGATCGCAGTAAGCGCCCGGCGTGGCGAAGCTGTTCGGGCCGCGTTTCAACCTGCTCGCTTCGCCCAGGTAGGTCTCCATCAACATCACCTGTCTGGCGTAGCGGCTCACAGGGCCGACGCCTTCGGCGATCTCTTCCAGCTCGCCGGGCTTTCCTCGACTGAGTGCGCGCAGAACGGAAACCAGCGTACGCCGCTCCACGCCCTCGAGTGCCTTGAGCACGACGTCGCGCCGAGCCTGCGGATCGGGGTCGTCCTGCAGCAGTCCGCCCGCGACTTCCAACGCCTGTTCGTACAACCTGAGCGTTTCGACATCGCTGCCCGGTCCTTCGACGGCAGACTGCAAGAGCGGATCGAATGCGCCTTGCCTGAATTTTGGAGAGACGAGCACGGAGTGGGCTTTGAACAGTGCGAGACTCTGCGCCGCCTGCGGGCTGGCCGGGCTGCCGAAGCTGCCGCTTTCGCTGTTGCGGGATTGAGCGGATAAAGCCCTTCTCAGCTTGCGCAGCGATGCTTGTGCCAGCGGCAGCTGCGGGAAAGGATGCGGCAGCGGCTGCCCATCATTGCGGGCGACGAGTTCCTTGCGCGCAATGGAAATCACTTCGTCTACGCCAGGCGGAAGTGAATCCTCGGCCCATTCGTAATACGCGATCGCCCAGATTTCCGATTCGTCCAGCATGCTCATGAGCGACTCGATGTGTTCGCGAACACCCTCTTCGTCGACCTCCGGCTCGACATGGCTCAGCGTGGGCACCTGCCCTGTGTGCAGCCAATGGCCCATCGCGCGCATCACGGCGCCGCGCTGGACGTTGTCCGTTCCTTGGCCCTCGACACCCAGCAGCCTGCCGGCCGTCTGCATCATTTCCCTGTAGGCCTGCGTCACATTCGGGTGCTGGTCGCTGCTTTCCTCTGCGATCATCCGAACGCGCAGCACGTTGAACCTCGCTGCGAGCAGGTTGTTTGTCGCCAGCCCGTTTGCCTTCAGAGGCAATGCGGCGCTGTCCAGCACGGCTGGCCGGAGCTCCGTGCGCAGGCCGCGATTGACCAACTGAATGCCGACCGCAGTGCCGATCGCAACGTAGAACTCCGATGGCGCGGTCATCTGCGCGAATTCGTCGAAATGGATCTTGTCCGCGATCGCCAGGATTTCGTTGTCACCCAGCGCGCCCAGATTTTTCTGGAGGCTGTCCGCAAATACTTCGAACCACGTCTTGCCGCCCTTCATCAGCGGCTTGGCTGTCTTGCGAAGTGACTTCTCGAGATCGTTCATCACACGATCGCCCCTTGCGGACGTGGCGGTCGGAAGCGATCTCAGGAACGCCTCGACCTGCGCGTCGAACCGCTTCTGCGCTGCGACCTTTGCACTGCCGTCGCCGCGGCCGATCGAAGCGATCGCGTCCCAGGTGCGTGCGGCGACGCCGCGCTTTTGGGCGGCCCGAGGTGTCGCCGTTCGTTCGGCGATCGCCTCTGCGACCACTTGCGAAAACTGCGAGTAGATGGCTTTCGAGTTCACCGCCTGGCCGAGGTTGGCCTGGATCGCCCGAAGCGTTTCGTCGTCGAGGCCGGCCAGATGCTCCTTGACGCTTCGTGCCAGAAGCTCGGCGCCCGCGAAGCCGCGCTCGGCGCGGGCCGCGATTCCCATCTGCCCGACGGCGGTCATGAGCGCGGTCGTCATCGCGTCAAAGTTGCTGTCGAACTTCTTGTGATCGAAGTTTCCGGACAGAACCTTGAATAGATTCTTCATCGGCCTGCGCATCGACTTGAGTGCAGCCGTGAATGCGTCGGTTTGCATGACGTCTGCGGCGCTCAAGAGCTTGCGCAAAGTGGGAACGCTTGCTTGCGACGTCACTTGCGCAATCGGGTCCGCATCGGAATCGGAGTCCGATGTGGCGCCTTCGTCATCGTCATCCTCAGGCGGCGGCGGCGGAGGCACCTCCGCCGCTTCCTTGGCCGCGGCTTTGGCTGCTGCTTGCGACGCGCGCCGGCGCTTGGCGTATTCGCCGATGGCCAGGTCGATGCGCCGGCTGTCGATGCCGAGAGCACGAAGCGACGTGCTCAACTTTTCCATCGTGGGCGGCGCCAGCGTGGTCGTGTCGAGCTGGGCGACGAGCGGTATCAGTTTGTCGACGAGAGCTTTCTTGACCGGAGCCAGGTCCAGTGGCGGGGTCAAGAACCTGTTGCGCGCCTCGATCTGTTGGATTGTGCTTTCCAGCTCCACCACTGTCTTGACGAAGGCAAGCGGATCGACACGAACGCCTGCAGCGGCGTCTGGAAGGTCTCGCACTCCCATGCGGAGCATCTCCTCATCGCCGCTTTGCCGCTGAACCAGCAGCCCCATCGAGAGCTTGCCCACGATCGAATCGGTGCGGGCCATCCCGAGCAGGCGCTTGTCGGAATAGCTCGCAAGGATGAAGTCGATCTGCTCGTGCGTCACGGCACCGGTCTTCAGCCAATGATTCAACGCGCGAAGCACCAGTTCGCGCTCGACGGGTTTCTGCGAGTTGAAAAGGCGTTCAATCGCTACACGCAACTGCCTGTTGGTGTAGCCGCGTTTAACTTGGTCCAGGCCTGGGGTTGCCTGCACTCTTTCGTCGACGATCTGCGCGAGACGCTCGACGTGCGGGAAGGTCTGCCTGAATCCGAGGCGGGCCTCATGAATGTTGGCTTGAAGTGCCAGAAGTTCATCCGGATCCTCGATCGTGTCCAGATAAGCCCTGACGTGGTCTCCCAGATGATCGAGCAGTTCCGCTTCCGTCGCTTCGCGCTTGTGAAATTGCGTCTCCACCTGGGCGACATGACCCGCCTTGAGGGACTTGGCCGCACCCAGACCCGCAGTCAGGCCAGTCACCGCGGAGCGTATGTTCGTGACGAACTGGCCCGCGTCCCGCTGGCTGATGTACGGCCGCGAAAGCAACCGCAAGTTGGTAGCGATGTCGAAGGTTTTCAGCTCGCCGCGTTCGCGTGCCTGCTTGCGGGCTTCTTTCGCGGCGGGAGACGCTGCGGGGCTTGTTGGCGCCGCTGCCGGCTGGGCCTCGAAGTCGTATTGCGGCTCGGAGATGCTGGCGACACCCTGACTGGATATCGTGCATTCCCATGTCATGTGTGCGTAGCTGCGCTTCGCATCGAGCGCAACGCGCACTTCCTTGCCGTCGAGCATCGTAACGACAGCTTCCGCGGCGTCGTCGACCTTGTAGCTGCACATCACGCGAAAGCCGCCCTCTGCGAGCGGGATGACTTCGGTGTGGGAAGTGGGTGTGCCGATCAGGCGGCACGGCCTGCCGTCCGGCAGGTAGAACAGGTCGCGCGGCAAGGCGGCCACGGCTTCGACGGCGATTGCTTCGACCACGTCCGGGTGCGTCACCTGCGCCAGCACCGCACGAGGCTCTCGCGAGTGGGGCGCCAGGTGCTCGTCCAGCCGCACTTGCGCGGCTAGCCGCTGCCGGGCGCCGCGCGTTTGAACCATCGCTGCTGCTGCGCCGCTCTTGACGATGACGTTGCCGTTCGAAGCGAGGTCGATGCCAAAGGCCCGCCTGATGGCCGGCGGCGCGAAGGTCATCGAACCGGGCCGTTGGAGTTGCACGGGCAGCAAGCCCAGGAGCTCGTAAAGAGCTGCAAATTGCATGGCGACCGTGATCAGCTCCACGCGCAGCGGGTGTCCCTGCGGCAACTTTCCTCCGAGATCTTCGGAGGTCAAGTCCGCGACGAGGCTGCGGATTTCCGGTGCGTCGAGCCTTCGCTGCAGCGCGACACGTTCGGCTTCGGGCATCCCTCGCAACAGGTCGCGCATCAAGTCGACAGCGTTCACGTTGCCGGGTAGTTCGTCGACAAGCCTCGCGGCTTGACGCATGGCACGCAGCCCGTCGACAAGCGACGCGAACCGCTCGGTTTGGGCGGCCAACCTATTCGACGGGTTGCCGCGGTTGTTCAGCGATGCCAAGGCCTGCGACAACTCCGACTTGAAATTCGCAGGTGCCGCAAGAGTGCGGCGTGCCTGCGCAATCTGCTGCCGGCCTGCCTGGATGCCCAGTGTTCGCAGCGATTCGTCGAGGCTGGAAAGTTGCTCGTCGGTCCAGTCGTCGGTGATGATCAGCGCATCGAGCGTCGGCGGCGGCGTGCGCTGCAGTTTCTCGAGATTCGCCGACACCGACGCATCGCCGGCGTCTCCGAGCGCTTCGAGAATTCGCTGGTAGGTACCGTATTGCTTACCGATCTCGAAGACACGCCCGGCGAACTCCAGGTGGTCCGCAGACGGAATGACGAGCTCGGCCATCGAGGTCGCGAGGTCGGGGATCAACTGCGCACGCAGGTTCCAAAGGGTTGTGGTGGCGATGGCGAAGAACTGCTCGTTGTCGCCGGACTTGCTCTCCAGGATGCTCAATAGCTCGTCGACGGGCAGGCTCTCGAAGAATGCCTCGAGTTCGCCTGGCCTGATTTGCCCGCTTGCCCAGCTTTGCGCAATGCTGTTGACGACGGCCGTACGCGGCGACACGCCTTGTCCACCGAGCCTCACCTCCCGTGCATCGGCCTTCGCTTTTTCGAAAGCCTCCGGCACTCCCGCGCGGGCCTTGGCGGCACCGACGACCATGTCCTTGATTTGGGCCCGCAACTGCGCCTTGCGGCTGCGCGATGGCGACGGGGTGAGCGGAGTGTTTTCGACTGCCTTCGAAGGCGAAGAGAAATTGAAATGGATGTACGAATCGGCGCTTACGGAAGGAGTTGCGGGATCGACCCGCAGCTGGGGGCGCACGTCGCGCATCACCATTGGCGGCGGAACAACCACCCGGTGCGCGTCGTCTGCTGCGGCCTGCAGCAATTCCGCCCGGCTGGCCATGATTTCGGCCTGCTGTTGGGCGGGCGCGAGATTTACCCAGCGTCCGATATACCGCTCGATCGCATCGCCGACATTCTTTGCGTGGGCATCGGGCGCCTGCGCGAATTCGCTGAAGACCGCCTTGAACATCTGGTGCCCGAGCACGCCGCAGGCATTGCCCGCATCCTTCTGCATGCCGCGCCGCTCGTCTTCGTTGGGCTTGTTTGCATCGGGGTTCCATCCGTGCAGGATGACATCGCAGCCCGGATAGTGTTGCATCAGGAATGCCTGGAGATCTTTTCCGAGCTGCGCGAGCTGCGGAATTTCGGCTGCGGTATTGAGCACATGAAATTCGAGCTTCGGCGTCCCGTCTTGCGTGGCAACACGCCGAACGAGCACGGGCATCCAGTGATTGCGATGGTGAACCCACAAACCGATCGGCCGGCCGCTGGGGTCGTGTTCGACGTTCCGGGTTGCATTGCGAAACTCCAGTGCGAGGCTTCCGGGGTGCGTCGCCATCTGCGCCATCGATATCGGGCCGTCGTAGATCCCACCCAGAGCACGCCCTGCGGCGACAAGCTCGCCCTCCCTGACCATGCGATTGCTGGAAAGCACGTCGTCGCCGGGCTCGAGTCCGGCCAGGTGACGAAGATGGTCCGCCATCGCAGCACGAAGAGGGTCGCCCCTACCGGCAGAAACACCGCCGAGATAGGCCGTCGTGGCGGACAGGGGCGTTTGCTCCCTGATTGCTTTCTCGCAGTCTTCGCGCGCTAGTTCGAGCAATGCCGGTTTGTCGACTGCTGCGATTCGTCTGGAAGCGCTGCGCTGCAGTCGGTTGAGACGCCCATCAGCTTTGTCGGGGTTCGGCCCACCGAGTTTGTAAGGCTGAAGGGTCTGCTCTTTTTGGGCTTCGCGCCGCTTTCTGCGAGCTTCTTTTTTCTTCGCTCTTGCGGCCTCGATCTGCCTCTCGGGGACGCGGACGACGTTGTCCACCCATTTTGCAATCTTCGCGCTGTAGGGCTGCATGTCGGTGTCGCCGACGAACGTCCTGATGGCAAGTTGAAGCGCCGTCAACGCACCGGTCAAGTCGCCCCCTGCGACATCTCCCTTCTTCATGGCCAGCACAAGCGCACTCATCTGCTTGTCGCAATCGAGGTCAAGGATCCGGCCGATCTTCGGCATCACCTCGTCTTTGACTTTGGCCAGTTCGGCTGCTTGCGCATTTGGCTGGTCGCTGCGATCGCGATATTTCCGAGCCACGTCCACGAGCTGTTCAATGAAGCCCGGAAGATCCTGCCTCGGATCGGGAACCCTGGAAGCAGCCTCCTCGAGACTGCCTGCACGCGGCTTCTTGCCCGGCTCCTCCGACGCGGGACGCCCGCGAATGGTCTTCTGCGCATCCGCGTTGGGCTTGATCGTCGGCACATACGTGCGCACCCGCAAATCGGCACCCGTATCTTTCGCATGCCCCCTGAGCGTCGACGGATTCCCTTCAGCAGCCTTGTTCGGTGTCTGTAAGTGGGTTGTCCTTCGTGCGGTGGTCTTGGGCGTGCTGAACTGTGCGGACATTTCTGGGCTTTCTCGATTTCGGCGTGTGTTCTTTGTGACGACGGTGTCCCTGTGGTTCCACCCAGCGACACCCGGGGGAAATGGAACCTTCGCGATGAGCTCGTCACTCAAGGCGCATGAAAGACGAACACCTTCTCGACCTGCATGCCGAACTGCAGAACGACATGACGGGCCAGCGCCGCGCGGCGCTGCTGACACGGCTGAATGGACTGAAGGACCAGTGCCTTGCCGGCAAGCGGGAATTGCAGGACCGCGAATCGTATCGGCGTACACAGGCTGCAAGCACCGCGGTGAATGCAGCCATTCGTATAGTGGAAACGCTGCCACAAACGCGCGGCGGCGGGAACTAGTCGAGACGCCCTGTCACACAACAACAGGCGCCGAGCGATTGGCTGACGCCACGATCGTCATCCACTGTCCTGAAGGAGAAGTTCATGTCGTATGCATCCGCCACTCTGAACAACATCGCCGACGCAGCCGCAACAGGCCTGGCCAACTCCGAAACCCAGATCGCCACCGGCCTGTCGGCGCTCAATGGCGACACCACCGCCGCGCAGCTGATGGCCCTGCAGGCGCAGCTCGCCATCAACAGCACGCTTACGGCTGCGTACAGCGGCATGGCCAAGGAACGTTCGGACTGCCTCAAAGGCTGTTGCCAGAAGTTCGGCTGAAACAAAAACCGCGGCCTTGTGCCGCGGCTTTTGCCTCGAGGGCTTTATCGATGTCTATTGATAGACGGGCCGCTGTTCCCAGTTGGAGACACGAGGCGCCTTCACCGTATCCACCCGATGCTGCGCGAGCCATTCGCGCATGCCGCGCTTGTTCGCAGCTGCAATGGCTTCGGCGCGGCTGTTGACCTCGAGTGCACCCAGGATGGCACCCACGTGGCATTTGACTGTGCCTAGCGATAGATTGAGCTCGCGGCAAATCTGCTTGTTCGGCTTTCCGTCGATCAACTGGGCGAGCACATCGATTTGCCGTGCTGTGAGCCTGGCACCCCGCAGTGCGGCCGCGGAGTCGGCTGTGCGTTGCGCATATTCGGCAGATACGCCGGGCGCTTCGGCCACCGCGTTGCAGGGCAAGAGGGCTTCCGGCGGAACGTAGATGCCGCCTTCGAGCACAAAACGAAGCGCGTTAAGAAAGGTTGCCTTGCGCGCGAGCTTCGGGATGAAGCCGAGAACACCTTGGCCCAGAACGGCCTGCACGGTTTTCATGTCACAGGCTTCCGACATGACGACGACGCGTGCCTCGGGGCAGCGCTGCGAAAATTCGTCGAGCGCTTCGCGACCTTGCGACCCGGCGATTTCGAGGTCTAACAAAACGAGGTCGATGTCCGGGCAGGACTGGTAGACCGCGATGGTGGATTCAATGGTGTCGGACTCGAGCGCCGTGACGCCACGGTCGATTTCGCCCAGGCAAAGCTTCAAGCCTTCGCGAACGAGGTAATGATCTTCGGCGATCAATACTGTCAGGCCGGTGGGCGCCTGCGACTTGGACTCCGTCTTCTGAGCAGCTTCTGTTGCGTACGACATTTGGCCTTGACTCCCGGCTCGCGGTGTCATTGCACCGCTGTTTACTGCTCCCCTGGGGCCAACAATACGAACGCCCGGAGAATTTGGGCATCAGACAATGGTCTAGGTCCTTCCTTCGTCTTGCCGATGTGCGGGATGAGTGCGCGGAACCTTGCGGCCTAGGGCGCCACTCATCCGTATGGAAAATTTCTCCAAGGCAGCCAGAGCCGTGTCTCGTGCTTTTCGCGGCAACACTCAGACCGTCCCCCCGGCCGTCCACGCCGAGGTCGTTCCGCCCGAGCCGCCGAGAAAAAAGAGCGTCTTGGCCCAGTGCTGCGAGGGCTTGCGTTCGCGCAAGCGAACCGAAGATCCTTTTCAACATCTCACTCTGGAAGCGATCCGTGCCGACCAGGATCTGTACAAGCGATTCCGCCGGTTCGCACAGGAAGAACAGAGTCTTGAAAATTTGAACTTTCTGGACATTTGCACCCAGTTCGCGCGGCGACACGACGTGCTTGCGCAAATCTTCACGGAGCATGTCCATTCCCAAAGAACAAACATCTCGGGTCAAACGCGGCGCGCTCTGATTCAGCAATGGGAATCCACCCAGGATTTCGACGATCCCCGATGGCCCGTTCTCCTCGGTGCAGCGAACGACGAAGTTGCCCGGCTTGTTCGCGACAACACCTTGGCCAGATTCAAGGAGTGGCTCTCCAGCGGCGCCGAAGCTCCGCGCGGGCCGGTGTCGGTCGCAGGTAGCGGGCCTCGACGGCTCTCGCAATTTTCACAAGAGCAGATCGATCAATGGGAACGCCGGCAAAGCGAGGTGGCGCGACGTGCCTCCACCGCTTCCAATGCCTCAGATGTA
The DNA here is from genome assembly GCA_035492155.1 of Ramlibacter sp. Lineage (GTDB taxonomy): Bacteria > Pseudomonadota > Gammaproteobacteria > Burkholderiales > Burkholderiaceae_C > Ramlibacter. The sequence continues at coordinate 18,325 of DATJJL010000340.1, forward strand.
TCTGCCAGCCTTCTCGTGGAGCAAAACAGCCCTTGTGAACACGTCGTCGGGCCCAGTGACAACTGAACGCGGCGCGTTCAACCGCGCATGAAATGATCCAGCATCGGGGTCGCACCGAAGGTCGCCGGCCCCGATGGCCCGGATGAAGGTGCGTTGGCGATGCGGCCTGTCCAGTTCTGGGCGGCATCGACGAACACCTCCACCAGCGTAACGAAAGCAGGAGCTGTCATGAGCTCCGCCACCACCGTGCGGCACATGAGGATTTCGCTGCGAGGCTCGTCGATGGCTAGCGACGCGCCCGCCGTGGATTCGCCGAAGAGATTGCCTCGCAGCAAATTGGCGAAGAGTGCCTCCCGCCCATCCGGCGGCAGCGGCGCGAGCACGCTGTACAGATGGATGGCGCCGCTTGCGTCACGCTCGAAATTGAGTGCCGGTGCGTCGTCGATCAGCAGGCGGGCGCAGCCGTTGTGGTCGAAGCGCAGGTTGGGCAAGTCCAGCGACAGGCCGAGGGATTGCAGGAGTTGGTCGGGATCCATAAGTCTCTTCGGTCAGCCACGCAGGAAGTGGTCCATCATCGGCGACGCCGGGGCGCGTGCCAGCGTGGAATTCGCAATGCCCGGACCGGCCAGCCGGGCCTGCCAATCCTCTGCAGCGGCGACGAAAGCTTCGACCTCCGCGATAAAGGCGGGTGCGGTCGCAAGATCGGCCGAGATGGTGCGGCAGAGAACGACTTCGCGGTGCACTTCGTCGATGGCAAGCGATGCGCCCGCCGTCGACGTGCCGAACAAGTTGCCCTGGAGAAGCTGCGCGTAGAGCGCCTCCCGGCCTTCGGGCGGCTGGGGGCAAAGCACGCTGTAAAGATGGATCGAGCCGTTGGCGTCGCGCTCGAAGTTGAGCGCGGGGGCTCCTTCGATCGCAAGGCGCGCGCAACCGTTGTCGTCGAAGCGCAGGTTGGGCAAGCCCAGGTCCAGGCCGAGCGACTGAAGCAGTTGGTCAGAATCCATCGGGATTTCCTTCGGAATAACGCCGCAATGAGTGACAACTGGCGCGAGACGGTTCCATGCAGGCCAGGCGCAGCCCCGCTTCCTCGAACCGGATGCGATAGAGCCAGTCGTACGTGCCGGCGAACGATCGGCTTTCGGCCTGGTGAAGGTTCAACCACGGCGCGGCGTCGATCAGCACGAATTGCTTCGTGCCGTCCACCACTTGAGTGCTGCGAAGGCGAGCCGGCCGCGCCTGCGCGCCGACCGTGACGGGTGCACCAGCGCGCAAGCGGGATACGTCCCCGAAATTCGGCAGGCGATCCGACACCAGGCGCACATCCACACCGTCTTGCCAGTTCATTCGCCAGCAACATCCCCACTCTTTGTCTTCGACGGCCTCGGCACTTATGTCATGCATGGATTCGGCCGCTGCGGATTGGGGCCGCAGCAACAACCAGAAGCCGTCCGTCTCGTGCCTGGATCCGAGAAAGGTGCAAGCCGTTTCGTTCACCTGAACCACGTCGCCGCAGCGCAGCGAAAGCGCGGCCTGTTCGAGCAGCAATGGCGCGGCATGGGGTGTGCCCATGCACAACTCAAGGCGTGCGTAGTCGAGGTAGTAAATGGTTTCCCCGGATAACGCGGTTTCTTGACGACGGCATTCGGCCGAAAGGACTGCATTGCTGCTGGCGGAAACGGCGACGATCTCATGCCCCTCGATGACACCAGCCTGGTGAAACTTCGCGGGCTGTCCGTAAGCGGTGATGTGCGTGCCCCAAGTGCAGCGCCTGAGCTGCGCGAATGTGGGTTGGTAGCCCGACTGCGCCGCGGCTTTGAGCACTACATTTTCTCCCCGGAATCGATTCATTCAACGGATCGTAGGAAGCAGGGACGCGATGCACACCTATACGAAAGGTCATCGCTAGAAGCCGCTCTCGCGCATGACGACGGACATTGCGTGCTCGACCACACCGCCCAGGAGCGAATGCCGCTCGCCCGAGATGACGGCCGAACACAACACCATCTGTTCACGAGGGGGCGCCTTGTCGAGCGCAATGCGAACCCGAAAAAGGCCGTCGCGCACGACATGGTCCGCGTTTCGAGGATCGGGGTGTGGCAGCGTGACGATCGGCCCGCCGAATGCGGCATCCAGCATGGGATAAGGAAGCGATGCGGCGCGGGACGTGTCGACCTGCGTGACCTTGCCAGTAATCGGATGCGCGCCGGCATACACGCGCGCATGGTCGCCGGGCCGGATCCCGGCGATGTCATCTTCGGGCACATAGACCTCGGCGACCCACTCGGCTGGATCGATCAACATGGCGAGCGGATGGCGCGATTGCACCCAGACGCCTGGGCGCAATTGGGGATCGATGTCGACGAGCCGCCCCGCGAAGGGCGCAACCAGCTGCATGCGTGATTGCTCGTCGCTGTACATGCCTGCTTCCGCAATGAAGCGCTGACGCTCGGATTCGAGCACCGCACCGCGGCCTTCGTTATCGAGCGCACCGCTTAGGCCTGCCAGTTCCGCGGCACGCGCATCGGCAAGCGCCTGCGCGCGTTGTGCGGCGCTGCGCAGATCGGGTTCGACCAGCGTGAAAAGCAACTCGCCTTGTTTGACTTGCGAGTGCTCGGGTAGCGAAGCGATCTCGCCGGATTGGGGCGAGAACACGAGCTGCTGCCGCTCCGCATGAATGACGCCATCGGCTCGCACTCCGGATTTCCAAGGCACCGCCAGAATGAGGAGAAAGATGATTGCTATCAGGCCGGCTCCCAGTTTTCGGCGCGCCGCGACTTCTGCGCGTCGCTCCCACCATGCCTTCAGCTCGACGTGAACGGGACGCGCGATGAACCACACGACTTCGACCAGCATCAGCACGACGCCCAATGCTTTGAAGAAGTGCTGGTACACCAGGAAGGCAATCCCGAGGAATACGAAGAGCCGATAGCACCAGGTGACCAGAGCGAAGGTGACCAGCCAACGACGGAACCCCGCTGGCAGCGACTCGGGCCAGGGCTGCGGCAGGCCGAGCAACGTGCGGCGCAGGCACGTACGGGCCAATGCGCCTGCGCGCTCGTGCAGGTTCGGGAAGTTCAGCAGATCGCAAAGAATGAAGTAGCCATCGAAGCGCATGAAAGGACTTGCGTTTACGGCCAGCGTCAACACCCACGACGTGCTTGCCAGAAAGAACATTGCAGTGCGGAAAGGACCGTCCGGTGCGAGGCTCCAAAGCAAGGTGGCAATGCCGGCCAGTGCGAGTTCGGTGAGGATGCCGGCGCTTGCAATGGCCAGGCGCTGTCGCGGATTGTTCAGCCTCCAGCTTTCGCTGGTATCCGTGTAGAGCATCGGGAACATCACGACGAGCGCCACGCCCATGTGGGCCACGCGCACCCCGTAGCGCGTCGCAGTGAGCGCGTGACCCATTTCATGCAGGGTCTTCGCGAACATCATCGCGACGCCGAACCCGACGAGGCCCTCCCACGTGAGCTTGTCCACGAAACTGTTCGAAAACACGTCCCACTGGTGTAGCACCATCACGATGCCGACCGCGCTTGCAAGGCACACAACAGCCAGCATGGATGGCGTGAAGAGCCATCGCAAGCGCTGTACGAGAAGAGCGAGTTTGTCCTGTGGACGAACGAGCGGGAGCCGAAAAAACAGGTAATGGTGCAACAGCCATTCGCCGGCATCGGGCTTTTGAGCGGCAGCACGTTCGCGCATGGCATCGACATCGGCCGGCCCCGCAGGCTGCAGCAGCCCGTGCTGCCTTAAAAAAGTTTCGAGGGATTCGACGTCTTCGACTTCCGCCTGGAGCGTCGTTTCATCGCACACGACTTGCGCAACATCCGCAGCCGTTCGGCGGTCCCATCGCACGAGAATTTCAAAGTCGATCCATCCGATGCGAAAGAAGCGGTTGGCAACCGGGTCGTGGATCATCCATGCGGGCGAACCGTCGCGGTTGGCATCGGCGGGAAGCAGTCGCAGTTCCTGGCGCAGGCGTGCCAGTGTTGCGCGGTGCGGGCGCACCGGGCTTAGAACCCCGTCCATTCGCGCAGTGCGGCGATGGGCCGCCGCAGAAGGTAGTACCCGAGGCAGGCCCATTCGCCGGAGACGCGCGCCGTACCTCGAAGGCCGATGCGTGTGCCGGATGCATCCTTGTCGAAGCGGCCGCGTACGCGATACGAAGAGACATTGGCCGGGCTCATCACCGGCTGATAACTGGTTTCAAGCAGCGACGCCGACAGCGAGTTGAGAGGCTGCGTGTTCAGGAAGAGGCGGATAGGCGCGCCGACATCGAGATTGATCGCGTCCGCCACCGGTAGCCACAGCATGACGCCGGCGTCGCGCGGATCGGCGAGCTGCATGATTCGCTCGCCGGTTTGCACCGGGCGACCGAGCCAGTCGTTCGCGTCGCCGAAGATGATGATGCCGTCGCGCGGCGCGCGTACCGTCACGCGATCGAGCGTGCCTTCGATCATTTCGAGTTCGGCTTCCTTTTCTTTCACACGGCCTTGAGCCGCGGCAAGTTCGCCTTTGCTCTTCATGTCGTCGAACGCACGCTGCTGCGCCGACAGGAGGTCGGCGCGCGCTATCTGGAGCGCTCGCTGGGCCACGGCGCGACGGCTTTCGAGCCCGCGCTCATCGAGCGAAAACAGTCGATCGCCCGCTTTCACCTGTGAATTGGGCTGGACGTAGAAGGTGCCGACGACGCCGTCCTGCGGCGCAGCGACAGCGATGGCGCTCAGCGCCACGACCTCGGCAGGAGCAACGGCCGAAAGTCGCACGGGGATGAGCATCATCAGCGCCGCCGCAGTCGCGATCCGCTTGAGCCATCGGCGTTGCAGCAACTGTGCTGCGAGAGCTCCGAATGATTTGGGGGTGCGGGACAGGGCGTGCAGGCAATAGCCGTACGCCTCGTGAATTCGCTGGAAGGACGCGGTGTCGACTTCCCTCCATGGTTCTTCGCGCGCGTAAAGCGCGAGGCCGATGCGCTCGCCGCCGCTTCCATAGACGTTGCAGGCCAGCACGTGATCGGGAAACCATTCCAGCCAGCCATCGACCAGGTGAGCGGGGATGGATTCGACGCTCAGAGCCCGAACAGCCGGCTGCGACGCGACCTGCTCAGCCATCTGTGAGAGCCAGACGGCAAACGGTGTGTCTGCAGAAACGCTGACAAGCCCCGAAGCATGGGTGAGCGAGAGCGATGCGGACGATTCGCGGCACTCGAAGAAAGCTGCTTGTCGATAAGGTGCCAATGCACTCGTTTCGTTCACGATGGTGAACCCGAGTGCAGTTGGCGTTGCACACGCGAAGGCGCGTCTTTCGAGCTGAACCAGTGTCTCGAGTAGTGGCGCCGCCGCAGACTGCAGGTAAGCGACGTTCTCGATGCCCATGGCTATCAGTGGGCTGTGGAAAGGTCGACCACGCCACTCATGCCGGGCAGCAAGTCCGGGTACGACTTGGCAACAGCCGCCTCGACCTCCACTGTCTGGCTCACTGTGTCCACGCGGCTGTTCACGGCGACGACTCGCGCTTCATAGGTTTTGCCGGTTTCGTCGATCGTGACGTTCAGCGCGGTTCCTTTGCCGACGCGACCGATCATGCGCGAAGGCAAGTTCAGCCTCAGGCGCAGTGGCCCACTCATCACCAGATCCAGCAGCGGCTGGCCGGGCGTGACGCTCATGAAATTCTTGACGTGAACCTTTGCCACACGCCCTGCCCACGGAGCCTTGATAGTGCATTGGGAGACCTGCGCCTGCTGCAAGTCGACTTGGCCACGCGCCTTGTTTACTGCAGCCGCAGCAACCGCGACTTCAACATCACTGGCCTGCTCCAGGCCCTGCATGCGAAGGCGGGCCTCCATGGTTTCCTGCGCACCAGAGAGTTCAGCCTGTGCCATCTTCAAGCGCGCTTCGGCTTCATCACAGTCGAATGCGACAAGAACCTGACCTTTGGAGAAACCTTCGCCCAAAGTTGCGTTCAGCTTTGTGATGCGACCGGTCGCGGGGCTGGACAGCGTCGTATCGAGACTTGCAACCACTTGGACGCGAACCTGGCTCGACTGCACTTGTGCATCTACGGGCGCAGTTGCCGCGTTCGCGCACGCGATGAAGGGCACGAAGAGAAACAGCCGAGCGGCGAACGTACGCATGGGACTACTCCATTGGTTTACTTCGGCGCGGCTTGCCCCGCCCAGCCACGCAATTGCCGCAGGTTAGAAACCATTGCGGCATTCAGGGCGGCCTCAAGCGCGGTTTGCCGCGGGTTGTTCGGCAGGGTCGCAACATGGACGGCTTCGCCAATCACCTTGCCGTTCGGGTCCGACGCAGTGATCGACCAACTCGTTTTTTCGAGGCCGTCCTTCGCATCCATTCCGAGCGTGAAGGTGAGCGACGTGCCCTTGTCGCCTATCTCCATGTCGTTGCGAAGGAGGAACTCCTTCACCCGCGCCTCGATGCGAGCCAAGCCGATAGGATCCTTCACGCCCGCAACATGCACAGAAACCTCCGGCGTGTGTCCAAACAGGTTCGATGTCAGCGGCAGCGTCTCGCTTTCGGTCGATTTGAGGAGCGTGCGTACGCGTTCCGTGAGTGCGGGAAGGCTGTCACCTTCGAAGTCGTCGGCAAGCGGATCGATTCCTACGGAGTCGTAGAGCTGTGCGAAAGCGACCTGTGCCGCGCCGTAAGCGGCCATGCGCTGATATGCGCCCAGCACCGCACGCGCTTGCGTGCGGATCGCTTCGAGCTCGCTGTCCAGGCGCGAAGTGACCGATGCGCGCGTGTAGTCGGCCAGGCGCTTGTCCACCTGCGCGGCTTCGTCGGCCAGCCGGAAATCCTCGATGGCCAGGCTGTAGCGCACGGCGCTGATTCGCACCTGCGTCATCACCGCCATCGATAGCGCCATGCGACGCATCTGATCGACCTTCTCCTGCTGCTCCTGGTTGCGCTTCACAGTCGGCAGCGAGAACAGCTTGATCAGGTTGAACGACAGATTGAGGCCGCCCTGTGTCCAGCTGTTGTTGTACAGGAGATTGTCCGAATCATGCTGCGCGCCGGCATCGAAACTCAGATTGGGAAACAGGCTGAGCAGCTGTTTGCGGGCCTCATCCGCGGTGATGCGCTTGCGGAAATCTTCTTCGCGCAGCTCGGGACGCTGCAACAGCGCGGTGTCTTCGAGCTTGCGGACGTCTTTCGGTGGTGGAGGCAACTTGGCTTCGGGCATGTCGGCCAAAACGAAGTCCACGCCGGGTTCGACGTTCATCAGTGCGGCAAGCTCACGGCGCGCGTATTCGAGGTCTTGCCGGCGCTGGTTGAGCAGCGTGATGGCGTCGAGAAGCGCTCGCTGATATGTGAGCGCCTGGACCGGGCTGATCACGCGCTGGGTCTCGGCTTCACGCGAGCGACCGAGCGCAGTACGCGCGCGCTCGACGATGGAATTGGTCTCAGCCAGTAGTCGCTGCGCGCCCAACGCGCGCCAGTAAGCGGTGCGCACGTCCTGGATCATGTTCTGCACGACTTTGCGCCGGCGCTCCTCGGCGATAAGGAACTGGTTCGATTGCTGGCGCGCCCGATAGTAGGAAACGCCGAAGTCCAATGCGTTCCACGAAAACTCGGCACTGGCCAGCGAATGGTGGCGCTGCTCGGATGTGGAAGGCCGCAACGACACGACACGATCGACGATGCCGATGCTGGTTCCGCCCGAGTCGTTGTTCCGCGTTCGGTAGCCCGCGGATGCCACCAGATTGGGAAGCATGTCATATGTCGCCTGCTCGGCGACACCGAGAGCCAGCGCCGACTCCATCTTCTTCAGGCGGTAGTCGAGGTTGTACTTCAGCGCTCGAGCCACTGCCTCTTCGAATGTCACCGGGCCGGTGATGGGATCCTGTCCGACGTACATGCGGGAGACGTCGTCTTTCACGCGGGTCATCACTTCGTCCGTCGTGGCGGGCACCGGATTCACCGCACAACCTGCCAGTGCGGCTAGCGCGAAGATAGCTGCGATCGCGCGTGGTGCGCGGACGGACAGGTCGGTGCGACGTCGAACGGTGGATTTCATAGCGCAGCAACAATACCCGCGGGACCAGCAGCAAAACATTAGCCAATAGTCTTGGTCGCAGCGAGATGGAACCATCCCTGCTGATCTGCGACTCACTCTGCGCACAAGGAACAGACCATGACCTCCGAACAATATCGACTGCTTCTGGATGAACTCGCGCGCGTTTCGGGTCTCGCCGATTCGTCCGGTCTTCTTGAGCACGGCCGCGTGAAGATCGGCGAAGTGGACGCCGTGCTCGAACACCAGCCGGCCTACGACGAACACCTGCTGCAGGTGCGCATGCGGCTGGGCACCCTGCCCGTCGATGACCGGGACCTCACCCGCGCCATCCTCGAAGCCAACTACATCAGCGGCTATGGCGGCGAGTGCGTGTTCAGCCTCTACCCGGCATCGGACGACGTGATCATCACGATGCGCATGCGCCTCGAAGAATCGCTGACAGCGCAGGAGCTGTGGCAAGGCATCTCCGACATTGCGCGACACGGCACGCAGATGTGGCAAGGCATTGCCGCAGCGACGCAGACCGCCGGCGGCATGTTTTCGGATTCGGGTGCGGCGCCGGGCCTGCGGGCCTGAACGGCCCGGCTTCAGGCTTCCGTCGCAGGCAAGCGCAGCACGAAAGTCGCGCCGGTTCCCTGCCCGGCACTCGTTGCCGCAAGGCTGCCGCCCATCTCCTGCGCGGCAATTGCGCAGCTGTGCAATCCAAACCCGTGACCATCGGGTTTGGTCGTGAAACCATGCGTGAAGAGGCGCTGGAGGTTGTCCTCTGAAATTCCCGATCCGCAATCGCGGATGCTGACGATGATGAACCCCGATTCCTGGCGGATCTCGATTTGGAGCCGGCGCTCGCCCTCGACTTCTTCCATCGCATGGCACGCGTTTTCGAGCAGATTCACCAGGATCTGCATCACACGCGTCTTGTCGAGAGAGGCTGCATCGACAGTGGCAAAGTCACGCAGGACCAGCACGCCACGGTTCGACATCGTGGCCGCCAGCATGCGCAAGGCGTCGTTCACGACGTCGCCGATCCGAAGCGGCTCGGCCACCCCGCCCGCCCGGGCATACGACTGCTGAACGGTGATTATGTTCGTGATGTGGTCAACGTTGAGACGCATGCGCCTCAACTCTCCCAGGAGCTGGTCCCGTTCGGAAGTCAGCGCGTTCGACAAGTCGCGCAGGTATGCGGGGATGAGCCGCCCCTTGCCACCAGGCGCAAGGAATTCCTTCAAGTCGATCACTTCGTCGCTCAACAACCTTGCAATCTCGCCCAGGCGTGGTCCTGACGACTGGCGCACGCGAGTGGTCAGCACGTGCGCCGAAGTGTTCACGCTGTTCAGCAAGTTCGACACGTTGTGCAGCGCGTTGTTCGCGATCTCGGCCATGCTGGCATGACGCGATTGCGTCGCGAGCACCGAATGGGCTGCGGCCTGCTCGCGCGTGCCTTCCAGGGGCTCGTCGAGCCTCGCGGCAATCGCGAACAAGGCTTCGAGCCGCGCGCTGTCGAACGCGTGCGGATCTGAAATGCCCTCGAAGAGAAGTATGGTTCGGATCATGCCCTGGCGCCTGAGGGGCACGGCGATCATCGAGCCGAACGGCATGCCGGAGACGTACGGGTCGCTTGCAAACCGAACATCCGCACGCACATCGGTCATGCAAAGCGGCTCGCCGCTTTCGGCCGCGTAGCGCACCACGGACCACGGCAAGTGCGCAGAAGCTTCGTCGAGCGAGCCGTGCAGACGCCAGTCAGCGGCTTTTTCGTCCCACACGGCTATGCCGACTTTGGCAGCTCCGATCGCGTGACCCAACAGGGCACGAAAATCCGCGCCACCGGCTTCCGCCGTGAATTGCCGGGTCGCCGGCGAATTGGAGGCGCCGTATGCCGGTATTGCCTCATTGACCGCAGGCGCCATGCTGAACTCCTTGCAGGATCTTGACGATTAGGTCTGCATCAAGGACGCATCAGAACTACGCGCCATCCGCATAAGAGAAGCTAACACGCGCCGTTGCGCGCCACCAGCGCACACGCCATACCCTATACCAATGGATGATGCGGGCTCGTCGCTGCGCGGGGCTTACGGTACTTCCGTATGTTTGCATTCGAGGCTTCGCCGCACAAACTGAATCTCACGGACTCCAGCCAGTAAGGAGACAGCGATGAAACAGGTCACGTCGATCTTCGAGCAGCCGGGAAAACACTTCCAGCTTTCGTTCCGCTCTCTTTTCAACAGCGGCCGAGGGTTCGCCTTTCCGTGCGACGAGCGAGGCGACGTCGACATTGCGCACATGGGCGACAAGGCTCGCAACAACTATCTTTTTGCACGAGCCATGGTGGGACGCGATTTCTGTCCGCCCGCTGTCGAAATGATTGCGTCGCGTTTCTGAGCGCGCTCAGCTTGGCATCGGCATCGGCAGCGTGAAGTAAACGGCGGTTCCCTGTTCGGGGCTGGATTCGGCCCACACTCGGCCGCCGTGGCGCTCGATGATCCGCCCGACGGCCACCAGGCCAGCCCCACTGCCTGGAAACTCGCCGGGTGCATGCAGCCGCTGGAACTTGCGGAAGAGATCGCCGGCGCGCGAAGCATCGAAACCGCGACCCGAATCGCGCACAAAGAACACGGCCTCACCCTGCGGGCCGATGTTCGCGCCCACCGTGATCGCTGCCATCGACTGGCGACTTGTGAATTTCCACGCGTTGTCCAGCAAACAGTTGAGCGCAGCGCGCACCAGCCTGCCGTCTCCCCATGCGCGCAGGCCGTCCTGCACGCTCACCGACACCTTGCGCCCCTGGTTCTTGTCGACCTGCTCGCTGACGAGTTCGTCGGCCATCTGCGTGATATCCAGCGGCTCGCCCGAAAAATCAGCGCATGCGATCTCGGTGAGGAACAGCACGCCGTCGATCAACTGCTCGCCGCTGCGCGCGTCCTGCCGCAATTGGTTCAGGTATTCCGAAACCTTGTCACCGCGCTGGCCGCGCAATTCCTGCGACAGCAGCGCGCTGAGCATGCTGATGGCGACCAGCGGGGAGCGCAAGTTCTGCGACACGTTCCTCGCGACAAGCTCGAGGTCGCGATTGCGCCGGCGCAACTCGGTCGCGGCCTCCTGCACTTCGTGAAGCACGCGCTCAAGATTCGCGAGGTGGCTTGCCGCCTGCCGCGCCAGCTCGCGTTTGGCAACGAGTGCGCGGGCAAGCTGGCTGACTTCGATCGGGTCGAATGGTTTTTTGAGAACGAGAAGCCTGTCGGGCGAACCAAGCCGCGTGAGCGCCTGTTCGAGGGGATGGTCCGAGTAGGCGGTGCAGATGACCACCTGCAGCTCACCGTCTTCGCGCCAGAGTTCCTCGATGGTTCGCACACCGTCCCATCCCGCGGGCATTCGCATGTCGACAAATGCCAACGAATACGGCCGGCCCTGCATGACTGCGGCGCGAAGCAGGCGCAAGCCTTCTTCACCGCTGGAGGCGCAGTCGAGGTCAAAGGTGGTGCGCGGCGGCGCGGCGGCTCCGAAAAGCACGCTTTCAGCTTCCTCGAGGGAGACGGAATCGCGGGCCGGCGCAAGCACCCTGCGGAAATCTTCATGGATGGACGGCATGTCGTCCACAAGAAGAATGCGGCGAAGAGGCATGTTCATTGCAAGGCCTACTACCGGATAAAGCTCGTGCCGTATTAAGCACCTTCGCGCGTTCATCGCCAACCGATTCGAGTCCTATACTGACGTATGGCGGTGGGTCTCTCTTTATCTTCGTTATCGGCCGATGCGTGGTTTCCGAGTCGACATCCGCAGCAGGTCGGCGCGGCCCAGCTTGTGGCGGCGAAGCAGCATTTCGCGGGCACTACGGCTTTCATCGTGTGCACGATGGCACTTGGCCTGGCCGCGCAATTGAATCAGGGCTTCGGCTGGGGCGCGCTGGCGTGGCAGTGCGTCATGGGAGCTCTGGCAGCAACAATCGTGACCGAGTGGCGTCGCGGCCTGAGCACACGATCCGTTCATGCCATTACCGCGTTCGCCGCACTATGGGGATCGTGCTGGGCGATCGGGCTGTGCATCTGGAGCCTTTCGGCACCGGAACCGTTGCCATTGATCGGCGCGGCCGCATCGCTGATCTTCGTGATGCACGTAGTGTCGACGTGTTATTTCGCGCCGTGGTCGGTGGTCGCTTTTTCCTCACCGCTGGTGCTGGCGACGCTCTTTGTTTCTTCGACGACACTCGATGTCCCCGCCGCGCCGATCGCGGCGCTGCTCGTGCTCTTGCAGGCCCTTGCGAGCTTCCGCCTGCTTCGGAAGAACTGGAGCGACTTCGCTCACTCGATCGACATGGACGTCGAAACGAGCCGTCTTGCCGCGATGCTGCAAGAGCAGAAGGAAATCGCGGAAAGGGCCGTTCAGCTGAAAACGCGCTTCCTGGCGTCGGCAAGCCATGACCTGCGCCAGCCGATGCACGCGATCTCGCTCTACCTCGACGGCCTGGCCGAGGTCGATTTGCCCGAGCGTGTGCGCGAGGCCATCTCGGATGCGAAGGTTTGCGCGCATGACATGAACGACATGTTCCGCTCGCTGCTCGATATATCGCGACTCGATGCGCAACAAGCCATTCCGACGCTGAGTTCATTCGGAATGGAGTCGCTGCTGTCACGCGTGGAAAAGGAATTCCAGCCGCTCGCGGCGTCGCGAGGCGTGAAACTGAAGGTGCGGCCCTGCCTGGACCATGTGTACAGCGATCCGGTCATGGTCGAGCGCATCGTGTTGAACCTGGTCAGCAACGCGGTGCGCCATACCCCGGGCGGCCGTGTGCTGGTTGCATGCCGTGTACGTGGCAGGGCCTTGCGCGTGGCGGTCTACGACACCGGCCCGGGCATCCCCGAATCGCAGCAGCAGGCGATATTCGAGGAGTTCTACAGGCTCGACACCTCCCGGCCGCAGGACAACACTGGCGGCGTGGGGCTCGGGCTCGCGATCGTGCGGCGCCTGTCTCAGTCGCTGCACCTGCGGATCATCGTTCGCTCGACGCCGGGACGAGGCTCGATGTTCGCGGTGGACCTGCCCCTCGTTCATGTCGCGCACAAGCGAGCGGTCGCCCCCCGGGGTGGCCCGAAGTTGGCCGGTCGCCAGGTCATCGTCGTGGATGACGAGGTGTCCATCCTTCGGGCCGCCTCATTCATCCTCGAATCGTCCGGCTGCGAAGTCATCGCGGCGAGGTCTGGACGGGAGGCACTGATGTTGCTGGCAAACTGCACACGCGTGCCGGATTTTCTGGTCTGCGACTACGAGCTCAAGGGCGAGCAAACCGGGGCGGAAGTGATTCGCCAATTGCGGGAAGAGTTCAACTGCGATATACCGGCAATGCTCGTCACCGGAAACACGTCCGGCGGCGGAGCCGAAAGATCAGCCAGGGAGTTGGCTATACCGGTGCTGTACAAGCCACTGGAGGCCCATGCACTCAGGAGCGCGCTTGAAGCACTCCTGGTGGCTGAGGAGCAATAGATGCAAAAGACGGTACTGGTAGTGGACGATCACCCCTTGTTTCGCAAGGCGCTGGTGAATCTTGTCCAGGAAACGGGTGTCTGCAGCGATGTCGCTGCGGCGGCGAGCGCGGAAGAAGGCCTGCAACGGCTGCAGCAGCGCGATGTGGATCTCATCTTGCTGGACCTGGGCCTTCCGGGAGCGGCCGGCGTCGACGCGCTGTCGCTCCTTCGGGGTGCGTGCAGCGCAGTCATCGTCGTGGTATCTGCGACCGAGCAGCGCCAGGAAGTGGCTGCGGTGCAAAGGGCAGGCGCGAGTGCGGTGGTGTCCAAGAGCGTATCGATGGATGCGCTCAAGGAAGTCGTCATGCAGGCGCTTGCCGGAACCTTGCCCGAGCAGAAGTGGATCCGGCCGGCGGGTTCCCTCACTTTCGCGGAGAAGGTAGGCCGAGGTCTGACGGTGCGCCAGCAGGAGATCGCCACGATGCTGATGGAAGGGCACTCCAACAAGGAGATCGGTTTGCGATTGGGCCTTGCCGAAATCACGGTCAAGACGCACCTGACCGCAATCTTCCGCCAGCTCGGTGTCGTGAATCGTACGCAGGCGGTCATCGCGTTGCGCAGGCTCGGCATCGATTACGGCTCGACCGACCGCAGCGCGTCGCAGGGCGTGGGCACCTAGCGAAATTCTTCGGGAACGTCGCAGCGTCGATACCCGCCGCGAAGCACCCATGATTCCCACATGTTCCGCGTCTGGAACTGCGGCGGCACGTCCGGGACCAGGTGCGGATTCTGGTGGCACGCACAGTCGTAAAGTTCCTGGCAGTGCGCGTGCGGCGGCACCTCGTCGATCGCCGACGCGCAGCGGCGAACTGCGACAAGGCAAAGCTCGATACTGCGCAGCGCCTGCGGCACATGCCTGAGAGCCGACCCGCTCGAGCCGACCGCGCTGATGCACAGCTCCTTCCTGCGCAGCATTTGGGGCACGTGCTTCAAGGCTCTGCCGTCCGAACGAACGGCCATGGCGCACATCTCGGGCGTGCGCAGTGGTTCAGGAACGTACTTGAGCGACATGCCGTCTCGCTCGACCGCCGCGAGGCACACATCGATGGTGCGCATGTCCTCGGGAACGTGCCTCAGCAGGAAGCAATCCTGCCGGACCGCGGCGAGATAAACGATGGGGGAGGCCTCTTCAACCCCTGGGAAACAACCGACTGTGTCCATCTTTGGCGGCCCGACGGCGAAAAAGATGGACGCATTCTCGAAGGGACTGCGCTGCACTGCATCATACGATCGGATGGTCTCGCACGCGGGATGCGCAGACCCGCCCAATTGTATTTAGAAGATTGTTGATACAATGCAATGCAACTGCCTGCGAGAAGTTCCTTGAAGATCCTTGTCCTGCCCTGCGACGGCATCGGTCCTGAAATCGTTTCCGCCTCGATCGAAGTTTTGAAGGCGGCCGATTCGCGCTTCGGGCTTCAACTGTCGCTCGACTTCGACTCGGTCGGCTTCGACAGCCTCGGGAAATTCGGAACCACGCTGCGCCAGGAAGTGCTTGAGCGTGCGAAGACATATGACGGCGTGATCCTCGGCACGCAATCGCATGCCGACTACCCCTCGCCCGACAAGGGAGGCCGCAACGTCTCCGCCGGTTTCCGCATCGGCCTGGACCTCTACGTCAACGTGCGGCCGGCGCGTACCCGACCCTTCCTGCAGTCGAATATGCGCGAAGGCCGGACGATGGACCTGGTCATCATGCGCGAGGCAACCGAAGGCTTCTATCCGGACCGCAACATGGCGCGCGGCTGGGGTGAAGTGATGCCCAGCCCCGATATGGCGCTGTCGACACGCAAGATCACCCGCCATTGCAGCGAGCGCATCGCGCGCCGCGCGTTCGAGATGGCGATGACTCGCCGCAAGAAGGTGACGGCGATCCACAAGGCGAACAGCTTCCACATGACGGACGGCCTGTTCCTCGAAGCCGTGCGACACGTTGCGAAGGACTTCCCGGAAGTGAAATTGGACGACCTGCTCGTCGACGCGTCGACGGCGCACCTCGTGAAGGAACCCGAGCGCTTCGACGTTCTTGTCGCCACGAATTTTTATGGCGACATCCTGTCGGACCTCGCGAGCGAGTTGAGCGGCAGCCTCGGCCTGGCAGGCTCCGTGATGGCGAGCGACACGCTGTGCTGCGCGCAGGCGCAACACGG
>DATJJL010000341.1:0-16378 GCA_035492155.1 Ramlibacter sp.
AAGCCGTCGACCTTGGCACGGCCGATCTTCAGGATCTCGGGTTTGACGAACGCTTCGGCCTCCTGCACCTTGCTGGACAAGAGCTGCGCCGATTGCGTGAGCGACAAATTGGCCGACGAGCCGGTGTCGTCCGCGAACTTCTCGCCGGCGTACACATAAAGGCGCGTGCCGCGCTTGTCGATGTCCTGCTGCAGGTCGATGCAATGCTTGAACATGGCCGCGCTCTCGCCGAGACGGCCCGCGCACTTGGCAAAGTCCTTCAACTGCGCTTCCAGCTTGGCCTCGTCGGCCTTCCATGCCGCGGCCGAGGCATAGATCTCTTCGAGGTTCCAGGTGTACTTCGGGTCGACGGTCTGCGCGTGGATGGCGCAGCTCGCAAACATGGCCGCGGTGGCAGCGGCGGTAGCCACCGCGAAGCGGATTCTTCGCATTGATTTTCTCCAGAGCGGGGATCGCCCGCGGCGGCGATTCTAGAAAAGATCGGCTAAGGGTTGACCCTTGCCTTCTCTTCTTCTCGCAGGCGCAGCACACGTCGCTGCACCTTGCCTGTCGTCGTCATCGGCAATGCGTCGATGAACTCGATCTCCTTCGGATACTCGTAGGGCGCCAATTTGCCCTTCACATGGATCTGCAACTCCGCGATCAGCTTGTCGCTGCCCTGCACGCCGGGCGCGAGCACCACGAAAGCCTTCACCAGCGCGCCACGTTCCTTGTCCGGCTTGGGGACCACGGCGGCGTTGACGACCGCCGGATGCTTCACGAGGCAGTTCTCGATTTCGCTCGGCCCGATGCGATAGCCCGCGGCCTTGAACACGTCGTCCGCGCGGCCCTGGTACCAGAGATAGCCGTCGGCATCGCGCGTGGCGAGATCGCCCGTGCGGCACCAGTCGCCCGTGTATTTGCGGCGCGTCGCGTCCTCGTTCTTCCAGTAGCCGAGGAAGAAGATCGGGTCGGGATCGCCGCGCACGTCGTAGCGATTCACTGCGACATCGCCCGGCACGCCGTCGGGGCATTCATTGCCCTCGTCGTCGATCACCGCGACGCGATGGCCGGGGTAAGGCCGCCCCATGCTGTTCGGGCGCGCGGGCCAATAGCGATTGCAGTTGCCCACGACGTAGTTGATCTCCGTCTGCCCGAACATCTCGTTCACGATCACGTCGAGCTGGTCGCGGCAGTATGCGAACACCGCGTCGCCCACCGCCTCGCCCGCGCTCATGAGCCCATGCAGCTTCAGCTTGAATTGCTTCTTCGGCTGCGGGTAGGCCTTCATCATCGCCTTGAGCGCCGTCGGGAAGAGGAAGCTGTGCGTGACGCCGTGCTCCTGCATCAGCGTGAAGGCAAGCTCCGGCGAGAAGCGGCCGTTGTACGCGACGATCGGCCGGCCGAAATACAGCGACGGCAGCAGCGCGTCCATCAAGCCGCCGGTCCATGCCCAGTCCGCAGGGCTCCAGAAAACGGCGTCGCTCGACTCGTTTTTCCTGCCGTCGAAGCCGAACCAGTTCTGGCTGCACACAAAGCCCGGCAGGTTGCCGATCATGGCGCGATGCGGGATCAGTGCGCCCTTCGGCGGGCCCGTGGTGCCGCTCGTGTAAATCAGCACCGCCCCCTCTTCCGCTTTCGTTTTCACCGCAGTGAATTCGCCGCTTTGCCGCGACGTCATGCGCGCGTAGTGCACGTCGGCCTGTTCGGCGATGGCGCCGACGCCGATCACCTTGCGCAGCGACGGGCATTGCCCTCGCACTTCCTGGATCGCGGCGAACGAGTTCTCGTCGCAGATCGCGATGACCGCATCGCTGTTCTGCAAACGGTATTCGAGCGCCTCGGGCCCGAAGAGGATCGACAGCGGCATCGCCACCGCGCCGACCTGGAAGATGGCCATGTACGCCACCGCCGTCTCGAAGCGCTGCGGCATCACCACCGCGACACGGTCGCCGCGCTGCACGCCATGTGCGACGAGCAGGTTCGACAGCGCATTGGCCATGAGCTGCAGCTCCGCGAACGTGAGCGTGTCCCATGCCGGATCGCCCGCGTGCGCGCGAATGGCGATGCGCGAATCGGCATCCGCGCGGCGCGCCCAGCGGCCGCAGCATGCTTCGGCGATGTTGAAGGACGCAGGCACATGCCAACGGAAGTTCGCGTGCATCGCGGCGTAGTTGTCCCTGCTTTGACTGACGGGCATCGGACCTTCCTCCTATGATCCCGGCCAATGTAGCAAGTCGGCCGCGATGTACCAACCGAAGAAAACCCCGCGCAACCAGTTTGTCGCGATACGCAACCTGAAGTACCACGTCCTGCAGTGGGGAGAACCCGCGCCGGGCAAGACGCCTCTTGTCATGGTCCACGGCTGGATGGACGTCGCGGCGTCGTGGCAGTTCGTCGTCGACGCTTTCGATGAAGACCACTGGGTGATCGCGCCCGACTGGCGCGGCTACGGGCTGACGGAATCGCCCCCTGCGGACAACTACTGGTTCCCCGATTACCTGGCCGACCTCGATTTCCTCATCGACCATTTCTCGCCCGATGCGCCGGTCAACCTGGTGGGCCACAGCATGGGCGGCAACGTCGCGATGCTGTATGCGGGCACGCGGCCCGAGCGCATCCGGCGCCTCGTGAATCTCGAAGGCTTTGGCATGCCGGCGACAAAACCATCCATGGCGCCCAAGCGCTACGCCAAGTGGATGGACGAGCTCAAGGCGCTGCATCGCGGCGAGCTCGATCTAAAGACTTACGAATCTGCGGAAGGTGTCGCGCGGCGGCTGATGAAGACCAACCCGCGCCTGACGCAGGACAAGGCCGATTGGCTGACACAGCATTGGGCCAAAGCGGATGCCGACGGACGTTGGCGCATCCTCGGCGACGCGGCGCACAAGATCGTCAATGCGCAGCTCTACCGTGTGGACGAAGTGCTCGAGCTCTACCGTTCGATCACCGCTTCCGTGTTGCATGTGGACGCGAGCGACGACAGCCTGAGCGGCTGGTGGCAGGGCAGGTTCACCCTGGCCGAATACCACGAACGTTTGAAGGTGGTGCCTCATCACCGCACCGCGCAAGTGCAGGACGCCGGGCACATGCTCCACCATGACCAGCCATTGCAGGTGGCGCATCTCATCGAAGCGCATATCGCGTAGCGGCTCGAGAGCGCGAAAAATTACCGCTGTGCAGCCCTGCTCTTCGTAATCTCCACGGAGCGCTTGAAGTAGGAGTCGTCCTACCGTACCCTGACGTCACGGTTTGTGATTGGGGTTGCCAATGCGTCGTGGATGTTTGGGTTTATTGCTGGCCTTGTTGCTGGCGCCGCTTTCGGCGCTTGCGGATGAGGTCGACGCCGGGTTGCAGACTTTGTGGGAAGCGCTGTGGCACCAGAGCGGCACGCCCACGCGCATCGTCAAATGGGAAACGGACCTGAAGGTTCGCTTCACCGGCGTGAACGTCGCACAGCATCGCGATCACATGATGGAGGCGCTGCGCACCGTCACGGGCGAATCGCACCTGAAGCTCACCGACGTCACCGGCACGGTCGACGAACAGAACGCGAACGTCACCGTCGAGATCCTTCCCGACACGGCGCTGGAAGACAACCAGCCCTGCGTGACCTTCCTCGATTTCAAGACCGAAACAAAGATCGATTCCGCCGACGTGCAGATGCGCGACCACGATGCGTGGCGCTGCGCGTATCACGAGTCGATGCACGTCATGGGCGTGCGCGGCCACCCCGCGGGCCAGACGGTGCTCAGCTACTTCCCGTGGAAGATCGACGGCCTGCTGCCGCTGGACCGTGTGATGCTGCGCGCCTGGTACAACCCGCGCATGCAAGGCGGCATGACGCCTTTCGAGGCTCTGCCCATCCTGGCCGATGAACTCGTCGCCACCGTGCCGTCCGGGCAAAAAGCCGCCGCGATGAAGGCGCGCGACACGTTTTTCCTGAACACCATCCACGAGATGAACGCCTACGCCAACGGCACGGGCGATGTGCCCGCGATCGTGAAGCGCTCGGGCAAGTCGACGCCCGACGGCATCCGCTATGGCCGCTCCGAGATGAGTTACTTCCTCGGCATCGCGTATCTTGAAGGCACCACCGTGCAGCGCGACGCGAGCGAAGCCGTGAAGTGGCTGGAGCGCGCGTCGGCGATGGGCAACCGCGGCGCGCAAGCGAAGCTGGGCGGCTTCAAGTGACGCCGCGCTAGCGGTGTCATCCCGGCGCAGGCCGGGATCGTTGACGGTCGAACGATTGCGCGGCATCCATCGCCATCGACCCCGGCCTTCGCCGGGGTGACATGGCATGCGAAAATCCAGTCCCTTTTCGGATAAGAACCATGGACGCAGAACGCATCAACCTGATCGGCACGCAGCTGGCCGATCTCTCCTTTCGCACGCAAGCGCTTCGGGGGTATCTTTGACTTCGATGCCAAATCGGAGCGCCTGAGAACGGTCAACGCCTCCCTGGAAGACCCGGCCGTCTGGAACGAGCCGAAAAAGGCCCAGGAACTCTCCAAGGAAAAAAAGCAGCTCGAAGGCATCGTGGTCACGCTCGATGACCTCACGCGCGAGCTGTCCGACAACCTCGAGCTTTACGAGATGAGCAAGGAGGACGGCGACGAAGCCGGCCTCGAAACCATCGAAACCGACACCGGCCGCCTTGCGCGGCAAGTCGAGGGCCTCGAATTCCGGCGGATGTTCAACAACCCCGCCGATCCGCTGAACTGCTTTCTCGACATCCAGGCCGGCGCGGGCGGCACCGAAGCGTGCGACTGGGCCTCGATGCTGCTGCGCCAGTACCTCAAATACGCCGAGCGCAAGGGTTTCAAGTCCACGGTCGAAGATGAAACGCCCGGCGACGTCGCGGGCATCAAGAGCGCGACCATCAAGATCGAGGGTGACTACGCCTTCGGCCTGCTGCGCACCGAGACAGGCGTGCATCGTCTCGTGCGCAAATCGCCTTTCGATTCCGCGGGCGGGCGCCACACGAGCTTCGCATCAGTCTTCGTTTATCCGGAAATCGACGACTCGATCGAGATCGAGATCAATCCGGCCGACGTGCGAGTCGACACCTTCCGCGCATCCGGCGCGGGTGGCCAGCACATCAACAAGACCGACTCGGCCGTGCGCCTGACGCACATTCCCACGAACATCGTCGTGCAATGCCAGGACAGCCGCAGCCAGCACAGCAACCGCGACGTCGCATGGCGCCGCCTGCGCTCGCGCCTTTATGACTTCGAGATGCGCAAGCGCATGGAAGAACAGCAAAAGCTCGAAGCCACGAAAACCGACGTGGGCTGGGGCCACCAGATCCGCAGCTACGTGCTGGACCAAAGCCGCATCAAGGATTTGCGAACCAACGTCGAAATCTCCAACACCCAAAAGGTGCTGGATGGCGACCTGGATGCCTTCATCGAGGCCAGCCTGAAACAAGGTGTCTGAACCCGGGCCGGTATATGATGTGTCACAAATCATGCGAGGCGTGTCACCATGAGAACCGTTAGCGTGCGAGAGCTCCGAAACGAAATCCCCCACCTGCGCGAAACACTGGAATCTGAGCGCGAGCTGCTGCTCGTCTCGAATGGCGTACCGATCGCTCGCATCCTGCCCGTCGAAGCAGAACCGCCGAAGCTGAAGTCTCTGGCGTGGCTGCGGGCCAAGGCGCCCTACCAGGAAATCGATTCGACCACCTTGATTCGCGAAGAGCGCGACCGGCGAGGCACATGATCCGGATTGCCTACGTCGACACCAGCGCATTCGTGAAACGCTTTGTGCAGGAATCACGCAGCGACGAGATGGACGCGTTCGCGGCCGAAGGCTCGCATCGGCTGGCCGTTTCGTCGCTCACCGTCACCGAGTTCCGTTCGGTCATGAAGCGTCGTCTGCGAATGCACACCGTGACGCGAGAGTTCCTCAACACCGCAGTGCAGCAATTCCTGCACGAAATCGCCGCGGATGCGCTTCGTTTCCACGCCATCGAGGCGGCCACATTCAATCTGGCTGCAGAACTCATCGACAGCCTCGCATCCCCGTTGGCCACGCTTGACGCACTTCACCTTGCCAGCGCCAAGGCATGCGGTGCGACTTTGATGGTCTCGGCCGACAAGCAATTGATCAAGGCATCCCGCGAATCAGGCCTGAAAGTCCTGGACCTCGCTCAAGCCTGACCACAAACCAAGCAGGAGACACACATGCGCGAAGGACAAACCAACGTCATCATGCGGGCCGACTACAAGCCGCCCGCATACTGGATCGATTCGGTCGAACTCACGTTCGATCTCGACCCGGCCAAGACGCGCGTGCTTAACCGCATGAAGATGCGGCGCAACGCGCAAGCGCAGCCGCAGGCGCTGAGCCTCGATGGCGAGGAGCTGAACCTCGCGCGCGTGCTCGTCAACGGGCAAGGCACGTCGTTCAAGCTGGAGAACAACCAGCTCGTGCTGGAGAATCTGCCCGAAGGCACCGAGCCTTTCGACCTGGAGATATTCACCACCTGCGCGCCGGTGAAAAACACGAAGCTCTCGGGCCTGTACACGAGCAACGATTCCTTCTTCACGCAGTGCGAGGCAGAAGGCTTCCGGCGCATCACGTACTTCCTCGATCGGCCCGATGTGATGGCGAGCTACACCGTCATCCTTCGCGCCGACAAGGACAAGTTCCCGGTGCTGCTGTCGAACGGCAACCTTGTGGACCAAGGTGACCTCGCAGACGGCCGTCACTTCGCGAAGTGGGTCGATCCGCACAAAAAGCCCAGCTATCTTTTCGCGCTGGTCGCGGGCCAGCTCGTCGCGCGCGAACAGCGCATCACCTCGCGCGCGGGCAAGGAGCATTTGCTGCAGGTGTACGTGCGCCCCGGCGATCTCGACAAGACCGAGCACGCGATGAACGCGCTGATGAAGTCCGTCGCCTGGGACGAAGCGCGCTTCGGCCTGTCGCTGGACCTGGAGCGCTTCATGATCGTCGCGACCAGCGACTTCAACATGGGCGCGATGGAAAACAAGGGCCTGAACATCTTCAACACGAAGTACGTTCTGGCATCGCAAGCCACCGCCACCGACACCGATTTCTTCAACATCGAATCCGTCGTCGGCCACGAGTACTTCCACAACTGGACGGGCAACCGCGTCACCTGCCGCGACTGGTTCCAGCTCTCGCTGAAGGAAGGACTCACGGTGTTCCGCGACCAGGAGTTCAGCCAGGACCTGGCCGGCGAAGCATCCGCACGCGCCGTGCGCCGCATCGAGGACGTGCGCGTTCTGCGAACAGCGCAGTTCCCCGAGGACGCCGGCCCGATGGCGCACCCGGTGCGGCCCGACCAGTACCTGGAGATCAACAACTTCTACACGGTCACCGTGTACGAAAAAGGCGCCGAGGTCGTGCGCATGCAGCAAACGCTCGTGGGGCGCGAAGGCTTCCGCAAGGGCATGGATCTGTACTTCCAGCGCTTCGATGGGCAAGCGGTGACATGCGACGACTTCGCGCAGGCCATTGCCGATGCGAACCCGGGATCGAAGCTGCAACAAAACCTCGAGCAATTCAAGCGCTGGTACTCGCAGTCCGGCACGCCGCGTGTGAAAGCCAGGGGTGAATGGGATGCAACGTCGGGCATCTACAAGCTCACGCTTTCGCAACACTGCCCGCCGACACCGGGCCAGGCCATCAAGCAGCCCTTCGTCATTCCGATTTCGCTCGGCCTCGTGTCGCAGGACGGACAGGAGCTCGCGAGCGGCATGCATGTGCTCACCGAAGAAAGCGAAACGCTCACGTTCCCGGGCTTGCAATCCGAGCCTGTGCCTTCGCTGCTGCGCGGCTTCTCGGCACCCGTGGTGCTGGAGTGCGATTACAGCGACGACCAGCTGCTCACGCTGCTGCAGCACGACACCGACGCATTCAATCGGTGGGAAGCCGGCCAGCGCCTCGCGCTCAATCGCGCGCTGTCGTTCCTGAAGGAGCCGGGCCTGACCAAGAACGACGTGCGGCTCGACGCACGCTTCATCGAGGCGATGCGCGCGATCCTGCGCAGTCCGAAGCTCGACGCCGCGTTCAAGGATCTCGTGCTCACATTGCCGGCGGAAAGCTACATCGCCGAGCAGCTCGACGTCGTCGATCCGCAGCAGGTGCACGCCGTGCGCGAAGGCATGCGCGAGCAGCTAGCCCTCACGCTCCAGGGCGATTGGGAATGGGTGTACGAAGAGAACAGCGACACGGGCGCCTACGTGCCCGAGCCCGAGGCCGCAGGCCGGCGTTCGCTCGCAGGGCTGGCGCTCTTGAACCTGTGCGTCGCGTCGCGCAAGAACGGCGACACCGTGTGGCCGGGCAAGACGCTGCAGCGTTTCAAGGACGCGAGCAACATGACCGACCGCTTCAACGCGCTCGCCGCGCTGGTGATAGCCGGTCACGAGCTCGCCGCGCCCGCACTGGAACGCTTCCATGCGATGTTCAAGGACGAAGCCCTCGTCATCGACAAATGGTTTGCGCTGCAGGCCGGCGCGCCCGATCGTGGCGGCAACGTCCTGGGCATCGTGAAGCAGTTGATGCAGCATCCCGACTTCAACCTGCGCAACCCGAACCGCGCGCGGGCGCTGATCTTCTCGTACTGCAATGCAAACCCCGGCGCTTTCCATCGCGCCGATGCAGCGGGCTATGTGTTCTGGTGCGAGCGCGTGCTGGAGCTGGATGCAATGAACCCGCAAGTCGCATCACGGCTTGCTCGCGCGCTCGACCGCTGGAAGATGCTTGCCGAGCCGCTGCGCGGCGCTGCGCGCGAGGCGATCGCACGCGTTGCCGCGAAGGCTGAATTGTCGAACGACGTGCGCGAGGTGGTGTCGCGCGCGTTGGCGGATTGAAAATCAAACCAACAGCCGAACGCAGAGGGCGCAGAGAATTCGCAGAGTACGCAAAGAATTGATTGATTAGAACTCTGCGCCCTCTGCGCAGACTCCGCGAGCTCTGCGTTCGGTTGTTCAAGGGAAATTCAAATGGCAACGAAACCGAAGAAGAACGCTTTCTACGCGCAGTCCGGCGGCGTCACGGCCGTCATCAACGCCTCGGCATGCGGCGTGATCGAAATGGCTCGCGCGCACAAGAACAAGATCGGCAAGGTCTACGCCGGGCGCAACGGCATCATCGGCGCGCTCACCGAAGACTTGATCGACACCAGCAAGGAATCGGCCGCTGCCATCGCGCAACTGCGCTACACGCCTTCGGGCGCGTTCGGCTCCTGCCGCTACAAGCTGAAGTCGCTCGAGGCGAACAGGCGCGAATACGAGCGCCTGATCGAAGTCTTCAAGGCGCACGACATCGGCTACTTCTTCTACAACGGCGGCGGCGATTCGGCCGACACCTGCTTCAAGGTGTCGCAGTTGTCCGAAAGCATGGGCTATCCGCTCCAGGCGATCCATGTGCCCAAGACCGTCGACAACGATTTGCCGATCACCGATTGCTGCCCCGGCTTTGGCTCGGTCGCGAAATACGTCGCGGTGTCGTCGCTCGAAGCGTCGTTCGACGTTCGTTCGATGGCGAAGACATCGACGAAGGTTTTCGTGATCGAAGTGATGGGGCGCCACGCCGGCTGGATCGCAGCCGCGGGGGGCTTGATCGAAGACCAGGGCATTCCCGTCGTCGTGCTGTTTCCCGAAATCGAATTCGACGAAAAGAAGTTCCTTGCGCGCGTCGAAGCGCTCGTGAAGAAGCACGGCTTCGTCACGGTGGTCGTCTCCGAAGGTTGCCACTACCCGGACGGCCGCTTCCTCGCGGAGCAAGGCACCAAGGACGCCTTCGGCCATGCGCAGCTTGGCGGCGCGGCGCCCGTGGTCGCGAACATGGTGAAGAACGCACTCGGCTACAAGTTCCACTGGGCCGTCGCCGATTACCTGCAGCGCGCTGCGCGCCACATCGCGTCGAAGACCGACGTGAAGCAGGCGTACGAGCTCGGCGCCGCCGCCGTGAAGCTGGCGCTCAAGGGCCACAACGCCGTGATGCCCACCATCGATCGCCTGAGCGACAAGCCCTACAAGTACAAGGTCGGCATGGCGCCGCTCGCGAAAGTCGCGAACGTCGAGAAGTTCATGCCGCGCAACTTCATCACCGCCGACGGCTTCGGCATTACGGAGAAGTGCAAGCGCTACTTGCTGCCCCTGATCCAGGGTGAGGACTACCCGAAATATGCCGGCGGCCTGCCGGTGTACGCGACGATGAAGAACGTGGCAGTGGCCAAGAAGCTGCCGGCGTTCGAGCTGAAATAGCCGTCACCCCGGCGCAGGCCGGGGTCGTTGGCGATGGATGCAGCGCGGTCTATTCACGGCCATCGACCCCGGCCTTCGCCGGGGTGACAGTAAGCGGCTCAATTTCGCCGCCCCGAAACCGGCAACTTCAGCGTAAACGTCGCGCCACACCCGGGCCCGTCGCTTTCGACGCTGAGCCGTCCGCCCATTTCCATCGCAGCGAGCGCGCTGCTGTGCAGCCCGAATCCGTGGCCGTCTTTCTTGGTCGTGAAGCCGTGCGAAAAAATCCGGTCCAGATCGGCGCTCGCAATGCCTACGCCTTTGTCACGCACACGGATTCGCAATTGCTCCGCATCTTCGCCCCACGCCATGCCGGCTTCGATCACGAGCTCTCTCGTTTCGACAGGAGCGCTACCCATCGCCTGCGCGCCGTTGCGCAACAGATTCACGAGAATTTGCAGCACACGCGGCTTGTCGAGCAGCAGCAGCGGCAGCTCTTCGCATCGGCTCAGCGCGGTGACGCTGTGCTGCGCGATTTCGCGCTCGCTCATGTGCAGCGCCTCTTCGATCAGATCGTGCGGCCGCACCATCTCCACCAGGCTCGATTTGCCCGCGTGCGCCTGCTGGTTGGCGACGATGGCCTTGATGTGGTCGACATTGCGCGTGAGCCTGTCGAGCTCGGCGAGGACGTCGTCGCGCTCCTGCACCAGAGCGTCGGCAAGTTGATTCAGGTAAGCGGGCAGTGTTCGGCCGCGATCGTCGTGCGAGAGAAAGCGGCCGAGATCCTCCACGTGCTCGTTCATCAGCGACATCGCACGCTTCAGGCTCAATGTTTTCGATTGGGTCATGCGCCCCACGACATTCACCGCCGAAACATTGACGCTGTTCAGGACATTGCCGACGTTGTGCAGCACGCTGTTGGCGACCTCGGCCATGCCGGCGCGCCGCGCGGTGGCCACCAGCTCCGCCTGCGTGTCGCGCAGCTCGCGCGTTCGCGCCTGCACGCGCTCCTCGAGCGTTTCATAAAGCTGCACATTGGCGAGCGAGACGGCGAGCTGTCCCGCGATGAGCATCGCCGCGTCGAGTCGCTGCGCATTGAACGCAGCGTGTGCGAGGCGGTTTTCCAGAAGCAGCATGGCGCGCGATGCGCCCTGGCTGGCAATGGGCAGCACGAGCAGCGAGCAATGCGACTGGCCCGCGAAGTACGCGTCGCGCGCGAAGCGCTCATCGCGCGTGGCGTCATCCACCAGCAGCGCTTCGCCGGTGCGTTCTGCGTAACCGACTGCGGCCAGCGACAGCAGTCCCAGCGACGCGGCTTCGTGCGCGGGCATCGACCGCTCGCCACGGCCAGGTGCGAGCAGCCACCATTGCTCGTCGTGCCGCGACAAAACGGAGACGTGCGTGGCGCCCGTGAGTGCCGCGAGCACTTCGGTGACGCGCAGGGTCAGGCGCTCCAGGCTGGTCTCGGAGCTGAGCGCCTGCGACGCGCGCAGCACTCCCATCAGGTCAAGCGTCTCCGGCAGCACGCCGCCGCTGGCGCGCGCACCGGACCGCGCAGCCTCATCGCTTTCCGGCGCGACATCGGCGAGCCAGGCGTGCGCGCCTTCCATGGCCTTCACCTTGCCCAGCGCGCCCCAGGCACGGTATTGATCGCGCGCTCGCACGAGCAGGCTCGGGCCGGCGTGTCCCATGCGTTGCTGCAGGTGAAAAAGTGCCGCGCGCTCGGTGATGAGAGCGCGCTGCCACGGGCGCTCGCTCGTTTCGACCAGCGACAACGCGGCATCGAAAGCCAGGCTCGCTTGCCACAGGTCTTTCTGCGCCCACGCCGATTCGGCTTGCACCAGGCGAAGCAGGTGAAGGAAATTGACGGGCTGGTCGGCTGCGCGCGCGGCGAGCCAGTCGGTGTGCAACTGCAGTTCGCCCGACAACGCTTGCTGCCCGGCGACGCCGTCTCGCAGTTGCGCGGCCAGGACGAGTGCGCGAAGCAGGTGCGCGTGCATCGTCGCGTAATAGCCGGGCATGTGACGAAGCAGCGTCAGCGCCGCTTCCGTGTGGAGTTCGGCGCTGCGGAAATTGCCGAACAGCACGCCCGCCAATGCGCGATGCAGGTGATAGATGGCCTCCCCGGTCGGAAAGGAAGCCAGTCCTGCCAGATAGGAAGGCGGCTCGAATTCGTCGTCACCGAAGCTGCCGGGCGCATCTGTCAGCCCGCGCAGGCAACGCAGCAACTGCCTGAAAGAAAGCAGCGACAGCCGCGAGTAGTTGTTGCCCGCGCGCGCGGCGAGCTTGAACCCGCTGTCGAGCTCCACGTCCCATCCATCGAGCGTCGGCGCGGTGTCGCACAGCGCCTGCGAAACCGCGGCATACGAGAACGATGCGGACAGCGGGTCGCCGTAGTGCACGAGCCCGGCGCGTGCACGCATCGCGTGCTGGAAGGTTATCTCGGCCGGCTCGACCCAGTGGCTGCAATAGATCGAGAGGATCTGCCGTCCTTCGGACGTTTGCGGCTCGAAGCCGAGCGCCTCGCCGACGGCGAGCACATGCGACGCGACGTCGAACCCGAAGCGGTAGTCCTGCCGCGCGACGATGAACACGACGCCGGTGCGGCACAGGCAGGGCACGAGCGGCGCGCAGGGCCCGTCCTGAGTCCAGAGGCGATGTCCCTCGAGGACGATCCACGTGGCCGTCTTGATGTCCACCATGAAGATGGCGGTTCGCAGCATGCGATCGAGCAGGCTGGCGATCGCGTTCGCGCGGCGATCCTGGTTGGCCGCCGGTGGCACCAGCGTTTGCGACACGTCGCGGCGCAGCGCACCTGCCCAATCCAAAAGCGCGGTGATGCCGTCGTCGTCGGCGTCCACGCCATTCACGGGCGCGACCACGCCCAGGCGCGAGAGCAGCGAGCGGCCGACTGCCAGCGCATCGGCAGACCGCCCGCGCATGTCCAGGCTTCGGATCTGCAGGCATGCCGATGGCGCGAGATCGACAGGATCGATGTCGCCGCGCGCCTGCATGGATTCGTAGATGGCATCCGCTTCGTCCAGCCGCGTGATGTTGTGCAAAGCCGCGTGACGCGCGATCTCGATCGTTCGCGACAGCGCCGCGTCGCGCTTGGCGTCTTTCTCGGCGAGAAACGCGCCTGCCAAGGCGAGGTAGCGCTCGGCCAATGCATGCCGGGCCGACGACGCAAGCACTCGCGCAGTCTCCAGGAAGAGCTGTGCGACGCGATGCTTTTCCGCCGGATCGCGCAGCAGCGGCGTGCAACCCAGGTACTGATGCGCGGCGTGGGCTTCGAATCCGCCTTGCGCCACCAATCGCCGCGCGATACGCAGCTGAAGTTCGCTGCGCATGTTCTCGCTGATCGCCTTGAGCACCGCCTGCTGCACGCGGTCGTGTCGGAAGCGAAAACCGCGCTGCGGATCGGCTTCCCCGACAACCAGGCCGTCATCCAGCGGCGCGCGCAGGTTTTCCTGCAACGCGTTCGCATCGAGCCCGGTGGCAGCAAGGAGCAACCCGCTTTCGACGCTGCCGCCAAGGCAACTCATGCACTCCAGCACCTTGCGCGAAAGCGGTGGCAGCCGCGCGATGCGCGCCGCGAGCAGGTCCACCACATTGCCGCGTCCGACGAAGCCGCGAACGGCCCGCGCATCCCACTGCCATCCGTCGCTGCCCAGACGTAGCGCGCCGTCGTCTCGCAGCGCGTTGAGCATCTCGACGGTGTCGAAAGGATTGCCGTTCGTGAAAGCATGAACCGCTGCGGCAAGTTCGGCAGCACGGGCCGGCGAAAGGCGAAGCATCCGCGCGACGAAATCGGCCATGTCCCCGGCTGCGAGACCTTGCAAGGTGATGCGCAGCGGAGGCTGGGCTTGCACGCTCCAGCGTTCGAGCATCGGGGCGAGCGCGTCGTCCGCGCCCGCATCCGCGCCGCGATAGATGCCGACCAGCAGCACACCACGCAGGTGAGACTCGTTCATCAGCCGCTCGAATGCGCGGAAGGACACCGGCCCCGCCCACTGCAGGTCGTCGAGCACGATGATGAGCGGATGCCCGGCCGACGACACCGAGTCGAGCACGTCCACCATCGCCTGCTGCAATTGCAGTTCGGCCTGGCGCGTGTCGGCGGCGCGAAAGTCGGGGTGCTCGCCGAGCAGCTGCGCGTACTCCGGCATCGAGCGCGTCATCAGCCCCGCGTTTTTTCCGAGCGCGGCGAGCATCTTCTCGCGCAGCCGCGCCTGCTGTTCGCCCGGCTGTGCAAGCATCTGGCGGCCGAGCGCGCGCAGTGCCTGCGTGACGCCGCCGGCCGACGCGGCTTCGCGCTGGTACTGGTCGTACTTGCCGCAGATGAACCAGCCGCCCCCGGCGGCCACTTGCGGCCGCATGTCCGCGATGAGCGCGCTCTTGCCCACGCCCGGCGCGCCTTCGACGAGCACTGTCCGGCGCGAAGTGTGGCGCGCTTCGTCGAAGGCCGCACGCAGCATCGCGAGTTCGCGCTCGCGCCCGACGAGCGCGGCGGGCGCGGCAAGGCGCGAG
Source organism: Ramlibacter sp. (assembly GCA_035492155.1). Lineage (GTDB taxonomy): Bacteria > Pseudomonadota > Gammaproteobacteria > Burkholderiales > Burkholderiaceae_C > Ramlibacter. The sequence continues at coordinate 14,730 of DATJJL010000341.1, forward strand.
GCGAAGTCGTGTTCGCCCAGCGCAAATGCGCTGCGTGCCCCTGATCGCAAGTCGGCTTGCAGGCGCAGCAGGTCGTGCAGCAGTCCCTCGGCGCTTTGATAACGATCGTCCGGGTCTTTCGCCAACAGGCGCATGACGATGTTCGAGAGCGCAGGCGGAAGTCGCGCGTCGACGAGCGCGGGCGCAGCCGGCTCGCGCACCAGGTGGTCGTGGATCATGCGCAGTGCGTCCTGCGGCTCGAACGCCGGTCGCCCGGTCGACATCTCGTACAGCGTCGCGCCCAGGCCGTGCAGGTCCGAGCGATGGTCCACCGTGCGGCCCGTGCGGCCTGTTTGCTCGGGCGACATGTAGCCGAGCGTGCCGACGATCTCTGCGTCCGGCACTTCACCCGGCATCAGGGCCGCGCCGAAATCGGCCACCACGGGCTCTTCGGGGCCGGACAGCAGGATGTTGCCCGGGCAGATGTCGCGGTGCACGATGCCCTCGCGGTGGATGGCAGCGACCGCGCGAGCAAGCGACACCGCGATCGCCAGCAACGGCGCGAGGGGGATCGCGCCGCGCTGAAGCGCCCGGGCGAGGGACGCGTCTCCGTGGTCGCGCAATGCAAGGATCTGCGCATTGCGCGGCTGCACGCCGCCTTCGATATTCGAGCGCTGCGCAAGTTGAACGACGCCCGGGACGTTCGCGAGCCTGCCCAGGATCTGCGCTTCACGCTCCAGCCGCCGCTGCGCGTTCGCGCCCAGCAATTCCTTGAAGACGACGCCGGGCTCGCTCGCAGCGCGATACACGCGCGAGCTTTGACTCTCGTGGAGAACTTCGATCTGCGATCCGCCCGAACGGCTTCTTGGCATGGGTGCCGGCCCTCGCGGGCATCAAAGCACCGGTGACGGGGCGCGGTCAAGGGAAATATTTACCGGCCGCGTCCAAGCGCGACAACGCCTGTCACCCCGGCGCAGGCCGGGATCGCTGGCGGTCGATAAATCGCGCTGCATCCATCGCCATCGACCCCGGCATGCGCCGGGGTGACGGGTAGTTTGAGCGCGATGACGAGGCTTGCGGCAGGTGGTGACCGGCAGACGCGCCTTCTGTCACGGCAGGTTCAAACGCCGCCGCGGCGCAAGCAGCGAGCGCGTGAGCGCGCAGCAGCGCAATCCAATCTGATCCCGCGACACTGTTTGAGTGAACAGATGGGCTTGCCCATCTGGTCGACGAGTTGTGTCGCGCTAAGACGCGGCGGCGTTTGGATCTGCGAAGTCCTCGCGCGAGCGAGGACCGTACAGCAGGACGGCTGCCGGGCACCGCCTGACGCGAGCCACCCCCAAAACAAAATCGACAGAATGATGACAGTCAGCGCTCAATTGCTTTAAACTTAAAATATCTAGGTCTGGAGCATTCATGAACATCGTCTGCATCGGCGGCGGTCCGGCGGGGCTGTACTTCGCGCTCCTGATGAAAAAGCTCGATGCCGCGCACGACATCACGGTGGTCGAGCGCAATCGCGCTTACGACACCTTCGGCTGGGGGGTCGTGTTCTCCGACCAGACGTTGGGAAATCTCCAGGCTGCCGACGCGCCGACGGCGAAAGAAATCCTCGGCGCCTTCAATCACTGGGACGACATCGAGGTGAACATCCGCGGCCGCAAGATCCG
>DATJJL010000342.1:0-5989 GCA_035492155.1 Ramlibacter sp.
CAACCGCGCCACCATCGTCCGCATGGTCGAGGAGGTTGCCGAAGTCGTGAACATGGGCGTCGAGGTCGCCATCGTCATCGGTGGCGGCAACATCTTCCGCGGTGTCGCGGGCGGCGCAGTCGGCATGGACCGCGCGACCGCCGACTACATGGGCATGCTCGCCACGGTGATGAATTCGCTGGCGCTGGCCGACGCGATGAACAAGCAGGGCCTCATTGCCCGCGTGATGTCCGCCATCGCTATCGAACAGGTCGTCGAACCTTACGTGCGGCCCAAGGCGCTGCAGTACCTCGAAGAGGGCAAGGTCGTCATCTTCGCGGCGGGCACGGGCAATCCCTTCTTCACCACCGATACCGCCGCCGCGCTGCGCGGTGCCGAGATCGGCGCCGAACTCGTCCTGAAGGCCACGAAGGTCGACGGCGTGTACACGGCCGATCCCAACAAGGACAAGACGGCCACGCGCTACTCGAAGATCTCCTTCGACGAAGCGATGGCGCAAAATCTCGGCATCATGGATGCCACGGCTTTCGCGCTTTGCCGCGACCAGAAGCTGCCCATCAAGGTCTTCTCCATCGTGAAACACGGCGCGCTGCGCCGCGTGGTGATGGGCGAAGACGAGGGCACGCTCGTTTACGCCTGACAAGGAAAAGAGGAGAGACGAATGGCACAAGCCACGACGATCGCGGAAATCAAGCAGCAGTCGCAGCACAAGATGGACGCATCCATCGCCTCACTGAAGACGCAGCTGTCGCACGTGCGCACCGGCCGCGCGAACCCCGGCTTGCTGGACACGGTCCACGTCGAGTACTACGGCACCGTGGTTCCGCTCTCGCAGGTGGCCAATATCTCCGTGCTCGATGCGCGCACGCTCTCGGTTCAGCCTTTCGAGAAGGGAACGGGCGCGAAGATCGAAAAGGCCATCCGCGACAGCGACCTCGGCGTGAACCCCGCGGCCATGGGCGACCTCATCCGGGTGCCGATGCCGCCGATGAGCGAAGAACGCCGCAAGGAAATGACCAAGATCGTCCGGCAGGAAGGCGAGCAGGCGAAGGTCGCCATCCGTAACCTGCGACGCGACGCGAACGAGCACATCAAGAAACTCGTGAAGGACAAGCACGTCTCCGAGGACGAGCAAAAGCGCGCCGAGGGCGAGATCCAGAAGGTCACCGACAAGCACATCTCCGACATCGACTCTCTCGTCCACTCGAAAGAGCAGGAGATCATGGCCGTCTAGGCCGCACGGCCCGGCCTTGCCTATGACGCCCCAGCGCATTCCGCATCACGTCGCGATCGTCATGGACGGCAACGGCCGGTGGGCCACGCGCCGCTTCATGCCGCGTGTGGCGGGCCACAAGAAAGGCATGGACGCCCTGCGCGCCTGCGTTCGCAACTGCGGCGATCGCGGCGTGAAGGTGCTGACCGTCTTCGCCTTCTCGTCCGAAAACTGGAGCCGCCCGCCTGAGGAGGTCAATGGGCTCATGGAGCTTCTCGCGGTGGCTCTGGCGCGCGAGATCCCGCAGCTCAAGGCCGAAGGCGTTCGCGTGCATTTCGTTGGCGACCGCGACGCACTGTCGGAGAAGGTGCGCGAAGGCCTGCGGCAAGCCGAGGCCGCGACGGCCGGCAATTCGCGCCTGGTGTTCAACGTCTGCTTCAACTACGGCGGCCGCTGGGACATCGCGCAAGCCGCGGCGAAATTGGCAACACGCGGCGAGCCGATCACGCAGGAGAGCATGCACGCCGCCATGGCGCTGGCGCATGTGCCCGATCCCGATCTGATCATCCGCACCGGCGGCGAACAGCGCATCTCCAACTTCCTGCTCTGGCAGGCTGCGTATTCGGAGCTGTATTTCAGCGACAAGCTCTGGCCCGAGTTCGATGCCGCCGCGCTCGATGCCGCGCTGGCAGATTACGCAGCGAGGGAACGCCGCTTCGGCAAGACGTCGGAGCAGGTCGGGCAACCCAAGCAGAAGGCCGCGTAATGCTCAGGCAGCGCGTCATCACGGCCATCGTCCTGCTGGCCATCCTGTTGCCCGCGCTGTTCTGGCCTTCACCGTATCCCTTCAGTGCGGTCGTGCTCGTGCTCATCGCCGGCGCGGGCTGGGAATGGGGCAGATTGAACGGCCTGGCCTTCGGGCCTTCGCTCGTTGTCGGCGTCGTGTGCCTCGTGCTCTGTATGGGGTCCTGGTCTGCCGGCCTCATCGAAAAGCCGCTGGGCCTGTTGTGGGCGATCGTCGGCGCTGCGTGGGTTGTCGGCGGTGCATTGCTGCTTAACCGCGGCGTCGCGGGCTGGCCGCACATTCCGCGCTCGGTGCGCCTTCCCGCCGGAGTGCTCGCCTTGTGGGCCGCGTGGCTTGCCGCTTCGCAGGCTCGCTTCATCGGCATCAACTTCCTGCTGTCGGTGCTCGTGCTCGTGTGGGTGGCGGACATCGCGGCGTATGCAGCCGGTCGCACCTTCGGCCTGAAGTTCACGAAGGAAAAGCTCGCGCCGACCATCAGCCCCGGCAAAAGCTGGGAAGGTGCGTGGGGCGGCATCGTGGGCGTACTCGTGCTGGGCATTGCGTGGGCGTTTGCCGATCGCCAGCTGGGCGCGAACGGGGCGAGCCTCTACACGCGTCTCGAGCACACGGCGTGGTGGCTTTTGCCGATTGCAGCGGTGTTCCTCACGGCGATGAGTGTCGTTGGCGACCTCACTGAATCGCTCGTCAAGCGAAGCGCCGGCATGAAGGATTCGAGCAACCTGCTCCCGGGCCACGGCGGTGTGCTCGATCGCGTCGACGCGCTGCTGCCGGTCCTGCCGCTATCGATGTTCATCACGGGGCTGCTGTTGCCATGAAAAAGCAACGCGTCGCGGTCCTCGGATCGACGGGCTCGATCGGCGTCAACACGCTCGATGTGATCCGGCGTCATCCCGACCGCTTCGAAGTCTTCGCGCTGACGGCGTCGACGCAGGTCGATCTCATGCTGCAGCAATGCGGTGAATGCCGTCCCCACTTCGCTGTGATGGCGAGCGAAGAGGCCGGCCGCGAACTCGCGCGACGCATTGAAGGCCAGGTGCCGGGAACCAAGGTGCTCTGGGGCGCCAAGGCCCTCGCGGAAGTCGCTTCGCACGAATCGGTCGACAGCGTGATGGCTGCCATCGTCGGCGCAGCGGGGCTCGCGTCATGCATTGCCGCTGCGCGCGCGGGCAAGCGCCTGCTGCTCGCGAACAAGGAAGCCCTCGTCGTCGGCGGCGAATTGTTCATGACAGCGGTGAAGCAGGGCGGCGCGAAGCTGCTGCCCATCGACAGCGAGCACTCGGCGATCTTCCAGTCGCTGCCTGAAGACCCGGCGACATGGCAGTCGCGCGTCGACAGGATCATCCTCACCGCATCGGGCGGGCCTTTCCGCACTCGCGATCCGCGCAGCCTGCGCGATGTCACGCCGCAGGAGGCCTGCGCCCACCCGAACTGGGTGATGGGTCGCAAGATCTCGGTGGACTCCGCGACGATGATGAACAAGGCGCTGGAGGTGATCGAGGCGCGTTATCTCTTCGGCCTTCAACCGGACAGGCTCGAGGTCGTGATCCATCCGCAAAGCATCATCCACTCGATGGTGCAGTACCGGGACAATTCCGTCGTGGCGCAGCTGGGCACGCCCGACATGCGCGTGCCGATCGCCTACGGCCTCGCCTGGCCCGACCGTGTCACTTCCGGGGCGCAGGCGCTGGATTTTCACGCGCTCGCCGACATGACCTTCGAAGCCATGGACAGCCGCGGCCACCCCGATCGGTTCCCGGGCGTGAAGCTCGCCTGGGAAGCGCTGGCCGCTCCCGCGGGCACCACGGCTGTGCTGAACGCCGCCAACGAGATGGCGGTCGCCGCCTTCCTCGACCGTCGCATCCGCTTCGACGAGATCCACCGCGTGAATCTTGCAACTTTGTCGGCCGTGCCCGCATCCAACCCGGCATCGCTGGACGATTTGCTGGCGCTGGATGCGCGCTCCCGCGCCGAGGCCGGCGCCCAGATCGGCCGCCTCGCCACCTGAAGGAGCAGCGTTGCTCACCATCGTCGCATTCATCGTCGCACTGGGCCTGTTGATCGCCGTGCACGAATACGGTCACTACCGCGTGGCCGTCGCGTGCGGCGTGAAGGTGCTGCGTTTTTCGATCGGCTTCGGCCACACGCTCTGGCGCTACAAGCCGAAGAAGCAGCGCCCCAATCAGGACACCGAGTTCGTCATCGGCGCTTTCCCGCTCGGCGGGTACGTGAAGATGCTCGACGAGCGCGAAGGCCCGGTCGCACCGGAAGAGCGGCATCTCGCATTCAACGCGCAGCCGCTCAAGTCACGTGCGCTGGTGGTCGCGGCGGGGCCGATCGCGAATCTTCTGCTGGCCGTCGTGATCTACGCGGGCCTGAACTGGTGGGGCCTGGACCAGCCGAAACCCATCGTCGGCACGCCGGTCCCCGGCTCGATCGCCGAACGTGCGGGCCTGAAGGGCGGGGAGACCGTGGAGTCGGTGGCCTTCGACGGCGAGGATGCGCGCCGCGTGCGTTCATTCGACGAGTTGCTCTGGCTGCTGACGAAAGCTACCTTCGTCGAATCGAACGCCACATTGCATCTGGCGAGCGGCCGCGATGTGGTGCTGCCGCTGTCGGAAGTTCACGCGCGCAGCGAAGACCCGGCACTGGCCAAGAAGATCGGCGTGATCGCCCCTTTTACCCGCGCCGAGATCGCCGAGGTTCTGCCCTCGGGCGCTGCCGAACGTGCGGGCCTGAAGGCCGGCGACAAGGTGCTCGAGATCGACGGCAAGCCGATCGCCGACGGCACGCAGCTTTTCGAGACCATTCGCGCATCGGGCCGCAACGGCGCGCCGCCGAAGCAGGCCTGGACCGTCGAGCGCGCCGGCCGCAAGCTGGTGATCGCCGTCACCCCCGCGCTCGAGCATGACGCCTCGGGCACAAACATCGGCCGCATCAACGCGAAGGTGGGCTCCGCACCCGAGATGCTGCGGGTGCAGTACGGGCCGGTCGAAGGCCTCGTGAAAGGCGCCGAGCGCACCTGGGAGATGAGCGCGTTCACCTTGCAGATGATGGGACGCATGGTCGTCGGCGAGGCGTCGGTGAAGAACCTGAGCGGGCCGCTCACCATTGCCGAATACGCGGGCAAGACGGCGAGCATGGGTTTCATCCAGTACCTCGGCTTCCTCGCCTTGATCAGCGTCAGCCTCGGGGTGTTGAACCTGCTGCCTCTCCCAGTCCTCGATGGAGGGCACCTGATGTATTATCTTTGGGAGGCCGTCACGGGCCGGAGCATCTCCGAAACCTGGATGGAGCGTCTGCAGCGTGGCGGGGTCGCGGTGCTGCTGCTCATGATGTCGATCGCGCTGTTCAACGACGTCACGCGCCTGTTTGGATAAACCTTGAAGTGCCGAAGAAAGCGCCGCCTTTGAAACGGCGCGGGCCCAACCCTGATTCATGAAGAAACACATCAAGCGCTTTCGCGTGCGTACCGTCGCAACCATGGTTGCCATCGCCTTCGCCGCGAACGCATGGGCCGTCGACCCGTTCACCGTCAAGGACATCCGCGTCGAGGGCCTGCAGCGCGTCGAGCCCGGCACCATCTTCGCGTCGCTGCCATTTCGCATCGGCGAGCAGTACAACGACGAAAAGGGCAACGCCGCCATCCGCGCGCTCTTTGCCCTGGGCCTGTTCAAGGACGTTCGCGTCGAGGTGCAGAACGACGTCGTCGTGGTCGTGGTGGAGGAGCGTCCCACCATTGCCGACGTGGCGTTCGCGGGCATCCACGAGTTCGACAAGGACAACCTCAAGAAAGCGCTGCGCGATGTCGGCCTGACCGAAGGCCGCCCCTACGACCAGAGCCTGGCCGACCGCGCCGAGCAGGAGCTCAAGCGCCAGTACATCGATCGAAGCCTGTACGGTGTGGAGGTCGTCACCACGGTGACGCCTGTGGAGCGCAACCGCGTGAACCTCACGTTCACCGTGACCGAGGG
>DATJJL010000343.1:0-3954 GCA_035492155.1 Ramlibacter sp.
AGCAAGGGAAGGGGCCTCGTGCGCACGAGGGGCGCGAGCCTGTCGTACACGAAGCCCACCGCCGACGGCAGCACGCCGATCCCCCCGACGAGCAGCAGCGCCACGGAAAGGTACGCGCCCAGCGGAATGCCCATGACCGGCGGCAAAAGTGCGAGCAGCATGCCCGCGACCAGCAGCGCGAGGCTGAACCAATGCCGCTTGCTGCCGGCGCTCGTCGAGCCCAGGCCCTTGAGCGTCTGCGCGAGGGGAAGTCGCTCGGCCGTGCGTGCGGGCAGCCATCCACCCGCGACCGCTGCGACGCAGCCGAGTGCTGCATAAACGAGCGCGGCCGGTGTGCTCCACTGCATCCGGGGCGCGACGCCGGGGAAATAGCCGCCGCCGAGATCGCCGCCCAGCACGCGCAGGCCGACATCGGCGAGCGTCGCGCCGAGCGCGATGCCCAGCACGCTACCGGCGACACCGAGCAGGAGCGACTCGGCGATGACGATCCCCCGGCGCTCGCGCGCCGTGAGGCCCAGCACACCGAGCAACGCAAATTGCTGCGCCCGCCGCGCAACGCCGAGCGCCAGCACCGAGTACACAAGGAACGACCCCGTGAAAAGCGCAACGAGCGCCAGCACCGTGAGGTTCACGCGATACGCACGCGAGAGATTGCCCACTCGCTGAGCCGCGTCGCCGGGTTCCGACACGACGATGTCGGAAGGCAATTGCAGCGACTTCGCCCACTGCGTGCGATCGATGCCGGGCAGCAAGCGCACGTCGATGCGAGTGAGGTCACCCGTGCGGCCGAAGAGATCCTGCGCCGCGCCGATGTCCATCACGGCAAGCGCAGGCCCGCCTGCCGCGATCGTCCCCGCGACGCGCGCCTGGGCGACCTGCAATCCGTTTTGCAGGCGTAGCGTCGATGCATTCGAGACGAGTTGCCGCGCTGCCGGATTGAGGAACACGCGGCCGGGCGCGAAGAGCCCCAGCCGATCGGTCGAATCGGCGAGCACCGGCATCAATGCAGGCGTGACCGACGCGGCCACCAGCGGGTCGAGCCCGACGATGCGAAGCGGCTTTCGTTGCCCCTTTTCAATGAGGAGAAAAGTCGAGAGTTCAAGAACCGGGCTCGCGATCTCGACCCGGGCATCCGTCGCGACCCGCGCGAAGAGGTTCTCGTCGATGCGGCCGGCGATGCCGCGCAATTCGAGGTCCGGCTGGCCACCCGTCGCGCGCACCGCGCTGGAAAATTCCGAAAGCGCCGACTGGTTGATCAGCTGGACCGAGAACGCGAGCGCCACGCCCAACATGACGGCGAGCACGGCAGCCGCACTGCGCCACGGCTGGTGGCGCAGGTAGGGCCAGGAAAAAGTGCGTAGAAGCCGGAGCACGTCGGCATTGTGCTCCGGCACCGAAGCTGCGCCGCGTCAGGCCGTGGCTTCCATCTCCGACATCAGTTCTTCCTTGCGCATCAGAAGCTCATCGCGCATCGCAATGAGGTCCAGCTTGCGGGCAGAACGCGCCTTCGGGAACATCTCGGAGCGCTCCTCCTTGATGTGGTGGTTGACGTATTCGCCCAGCACCTTCACCTTCGCGTCGAACATGTCGTCCGCTTCCGAGGCTTCCTGCAGTTGCGCGATGAGCTCCTTCGCGCTTTGGTGTTCGACGGTGGCTTCGTCGAGCATGTCCGTGTCCTTCACGGCGCCGCGTACAGCCGGGTAGAAAATCTCTTCCTCGATCTGCGTGTGAACGGTCAGCTCCATGCAGATCTGGCGGGCCAGGTCCATCTTTTTCTGCGACGCGCTGCGCGCGCGCGAGCCTGCGAGCTCCTCATACTCCTTGAACATCTTCTGGACGTTCTTGTGGTCGGTATCGAGCAGGTCGCAAGCGTCCTTTCCAGCACGGGTTGCCATAGGTGTGACTCCTTGGGTTAAGCGACACATGATGCTGGGCGCCGCTCGCGGCCAATGTAGGAAAACGCCGGAACTGCCTCTTGAGCTAAGCTTGCGGCCATGAGGGACAACACATCGCTTCCCACCTACGACGACGTGGCGCAGGCCGCACGCCGCCTCGAAGGGCACGCGCATCGCACGCCGGTGCTGCGGTCCTCGACGGCCGACAAGCTCGGCGGTGCGCGCTTTTTCTTCAAGTGCGAAAACTTCCAGCGCATGGGCGCGTTCAAGTTTCGCGGCGCCTTCAACTCGCTCGCGAAATTCAGCCCCGGGCAAAAGCGCAGCGGCGTCATCGCGTTTTCGTCGGGCAACCATGCGCAGGCCATCGCGCTGGCCGCAAAGCTGCTTGGCATCCCCGCTGTGATCGTGATGCCGCTCGACGCACCCGCCGCAAAGATGGCCGCCACGCGCGGCTACGGCGCAGAGGTCATCACCTACGACCGCTACACGCAGGACCGCGAGGCGCTCACGAAGCAGATCGCCGCCGAGCGCGGCATGACGCTGATCCCGCCTTACGACCATGCCGATGTCCTCGCGGGGCAGGGCACGGCGGCGAAGGAATTGATCGAGGAGGTCGGCGAGCTCGATCTTCTTTTCACGCCGCTGGGTGGCGGCGGATTGCTCTCGGGCAGCGCGCTTGCTGCGAAGGCGTTGTCGCCCAAGTGCGAGATCTACGGCGTCGAGCCGGAAGCGGGCAACGACGGCCAGCAGTCCATGCGCCGCGGCGAGATCGTGAACATTCCCGTGCCGAAGACCATCGCCGACGGCGCGCAGACCCAGCACCTGGGGCAGATCACCTTCGGCATCATCCAGCGGGACGTGAAGGATGTTCTCACCGCCACCGACGACCAGCTCGTGCAGTGCATGCGATTTTTCGCCGAGCGCATGAAGATGGTCGTCGAGCCCACGGGTTGTCTCGGCTTCGCGGGTGCGCGTTGGGGAGGCGTGGACATTGCAGGCAAGCGCGTGGGTGTCCTGATCTCCGGCGGCAACGTCGACATCGCGCGTTTTGCGCAGCTGGTGGGTTGATGCAGCACCGGCAGATTTCCGCTCGCGGCAAGGCGTTGCCGTACCCGGCAATTTGCGCGCCGCTTGTTGCACGCACGAGCGCCCAGCTTGTCGAGGAATGCGTCGCCGTCGCTGCCAAGAAGCCGGATCTCATCGAATGGCGCGTGGATTTCTTCGACGCCATCGGTGATGCGAAGCAAGTCATCGACACTGCGAGACAGTTGAGGAGCGCAGCCGGCGCGATTCCGATTCTCTTTACGCGTCGTCACGAACGTGAGGGTGGCGAGAAGATCGGCATGGCCGAATCCAAAGTCATCGAGCTGTATCGCAGCGTGTGCGAGAGCGGTTTCATCGATCTCGTCGATTACGAGATGGACAACGAGCCTGAGCATGTGCAAGCCCTGCGCGAAACATCGCGACGCGCGCGATTGCCGCTCGTCATGTCGTTTCACGATTTCAGGAAGACGCCCGCTGTCGACGAGATCGTGCAGCGTTTCGAACGTGCTGCTTCCCTCGGCGGCGACGTTGCGAAGGTCGCCGTCATGCCGCAATCGCTGGACGATGTGCTCGCGCTGCTCACGGCAACGTCGCGTGCGAGCAGCAGCCTCTCGATTCCGCTCGTGAGCATGGCCATGGGACCGCTCGGTGCGGTGACTCGTGCGAATGGCTTCGTCTTTGGCTCTGCGATGACCTTTGCCATTGGTGCCAGCAGTTCTGCACCGGGGCAAATGCCTATCGATGATGTGCGCGCTGTGGTTGATGCGTTGAAGCGGGCTTCTTGACCCTTCGTTGGCGGGTTCGCCGATGCAGGGTGGCCGGCCCACTCCGTGTCCCTCCGCCGCAAGACTTCGCTTGCGAGCTCCTTCCTTTACCTGCGTGGTCCGGCCACCCTGCATCCGCGAACCTGGGTACATCGGTGAAAAGCAAAGAGGCGCGTTCGCGCCTTGGTGGAGCACGACCAGTGTGTCCAGGCCCGCGCCGATGGGATGCCCTCAACCCGTAAGTAAAGGAA
>DATJJL010000344.1:0-7002 GCA_035492155.1 Ramlibacter sp.
GCCGCTGTGTCACGTTGCGCACGTGCGGCCTGTGTTTCGCGAATCGGATTGGCAGCACTACGTCGAGGTGAACCAGATGTTCGCCGACGCGGTGGTGGCCGAAGCACGCAGTGCGGACCCCGTGGTGCTCGTGCAGGACTATCACTTCGCGCTCCTGCCGGCCATGGTGCGCGCAAAGCTGCCGCGCGCCACCATCCTGATGTTCTGGCACATCCCCTGGCCGAACCCCGAGTCGTTCGGTATCTGCCCGTGGCGCGAGGAGCTTCTCAAAGGCATGCTGGGCAGCACCATCCTGGGCTTCCACACGAAGTTCCATTGCCAGAACTTCATTGCGACAGTCGATCGCACGCTTGAAGCGCGCATCGAACACGAACACTCCACGGTGAGCTTCGGTGGCACGCCGACGCTGGTGGAAAGCTACCCGATCTCCATCGAATGGCCCACACCCGAAGAAGCGCGCATGTGGCCGAGCCCCGCGCTGTGCCGATCGCAGCTGTGCACACGGCTTGGCATTCCGCAAGGGCACCAGCTCGTGGTGGGCGTCGATCGCTTCGACTACACAAAAGGCATTCTCGAGCGGCTCAATGCCATCGAGCGCATGCTGGAAAAACATCCGTCGGTGCGCGAGCGATTCACCTTCGTGCAGGTGGCGGCGCCCACGCGCGGCGCGCTGGACGAATACCGGGCTTTCCGCGAGCGCATCGAAGCGACGGCGAAGCGGATCAACGATCGCTTCCCGCGAGCGGATGGCGATGTGGTGCGATTGCTCGCCTGGCACCACGATCATGATGAAGTGATGCGCCTGTATCGCGCCGCCGATGCGCTGCTCGTCACCAGCTTGCACGACGGCATGAACCTGGTCTGCAAGGAGTTCGTCGCCGCGCGCGACGACGAACGCGGCGTGCTGGTGTTGAGCCGTTTTGCCGGCGCAGCGCGCGAGATGCCCGAAGCGCTGATCGTGAACCCGTACCACGTCGAGGAAGTCGCCGACGCGATCCTCGCCGCGCTGGACATGCCTGCCGCCGAACAGCGCGAACGCATGGCGAACCTGCGCAGCAACGTTCGCGAGTTCAACGTTTATCGCTGGGCGGGGCGCATGCTGTCGGATGCCGCGCGGCTGCGCCTGCGCGAACGCGTCACCGAACGCGTGCGTCGCCACCAGGTGGCAGACGAAGACTTCGTGCCGCCGCGCGAGTCGGGGATCTTCTAGAAATCGGCCGAGCCGGTCGCGAGGTTTTCGAACTTCGTGAGCGGCTTCACGAACGCGAGCTTCAAGGTGCCTGTCGGGCCGTTACGCTGCTTGCTGATGATGATCTCCGAGACGCCGGGCTCCTTCGAGTCCTTGTTGTAGTAGTCGTCGCGGTAGATGAACATGATGACGTCGGCGTCCTGCTCGATCGCACCGGATTCGCGCAGGTCGCTCATCATCGGTCGCTTGTCGGTGCGCGATTCGACTCCGCGCGACAACTGCGACAGCGCGATCACCGGGCACTGCAGCTCTTTCGCAAGCATCTTCAGGCCGCGCGAGATTTCGCCGACGGCGGTGGCGCGGTTCTCATCGCTCATGTCCGAGGACACGCTCATGAGCTGCAGGTAGTCGACGACGATGAGCCCCAGCTTGCCGCACTGCCGCGCGAGGCGACGCGCGTTGGCGCGCAGCTCGCTCGTGGTGAGGCCGGGTGTCTCGTCGATGTGCAGCGACACATTGCGCAGCTTCTCGATCGCTTCCGTCAGGCGCGGCCATTCGTCGTCGGTCAGGCGCCCCGTGCGCAAGTGCGTCTGGTCGATACGGCCGATGGAACCCACGATACGGACGGCCAACTGGCTCGCACCCATTTCCATCGAGAAGACGGCGACGGGCAGGCCTTCGTGAAGGGCTACGTGTTCGGCGATGTTGATGGCCAGGGAAGTTTTTCCCATGCTGGGTCTTGCAGCAAGGATGATCAGATCGCCCGCCTGCAACCCCGACGTATACCGATCGAGATCGTAGAAGCCGGTGGGCACACCCGTGATGTCGTTCGGGTTGTCGGCCATCTCCTGCACGCGGTCCAGCAGCTGCACGACGAGCGTGTCCATGCCCTGGAAGCCCTGCTTCATCCGCGAGCCTTCCTCGCCGATGTTGAAGATCTTCTGCTCGGCCTCGTCGAGGATCCTGTCGACGCTCTTGCCCTTCGTGGTGAAGGCCGCAGTTGCGATCTCGTCGCTGGCCGAGACGAGCTTGCGCAGGATCGAACGCTCGCGAACGATCTCGGCGTAGCGGCGAATGTTGCTTGCACTCGGCACGTACTGCGCGAGCGAATTGAGGTATGCGAGCCCGCCGGTCTCGTCGGCCTTGCCCTGCCCCTGCAACTGCTCGTAGACCGTGATCACGTCAGCCGGCTTGGTCGCGTTGATCAGCGCGCCGATCACGCCAAAGATCAACCGATGCTCGTAGCGATAGAAGTCCGCGTCCGTGAGCAGGTCGCCCACGCGGTCCCACGCGCCGTTGTCAAGCAGCAGGCCGCCAAGCACTGACGATTCGGCTTCGATCGAATGCGGCGGCACGCGCAACTGGGCGATCTGTCGATCGCGTGGCGATTCGTCATCAACCGGCGTGAGCACTGCGGACATGGTCCTCTCCTCGGATCGTCTGATGGTAGCGGCGCCCTGTATGCATCGACAGGATAACGCTGGGGGAAAACTGTGGAAATGCGGTGGCCAGAAAAGGAAAAAGCCGCCCTGCTGGGCGGCTTTCCTGTGGGTAGGCTGTGGGCTTCTTAGGCCGTCTCGCCGTACACCGTGACGCCGATCTCGACGACGACGTCCGTGTGAAGCGCAACCTGGACATTGCTGTCGCCGACGTGCTTGATCGGGCCATTGGGCATGCGCACCTGCGCCTTCTGCACCTTGTAGCCTTGCTTCGTCAGCTCTTCGGCGATGTCGAAGTTGGTGACGGAGCCGAAGAGGCGCCCGTCGACACCGGCCTTCTGCGTGATCTTGACGGTCGTGCCGGCGAGCTTTTCGCCTTGGGCTTTCGATTCGGCCAGCTTGGCGGCTGCGGCCTTTTCGAGCTCGGCGCGCTTCGCTTCGAAGTCGGCCTTGTTGGCAGCAGTGGCGCGGCGCGCACGGCCGCTCGGGATCAGGAAGTTGCGGGCGAAGCCGTCCTTGACCTTCTTGATTTCACCGAGGTCACCGACGTTCGGGACTTTCTCGAGCAGGATGATTTCCATGTCAGTTGCCTCCTCAGATGCGGTGCTGGTCGCTGTAGGGCACCAGGGCCAGGAAGCGCGCGCGCTTGATGGCGGTGTTGAGCTGGCGCTGGTAGATCGCGCGCGTGCCGGTGAGGCGAGCCGGGGTGATCTTGCCGTTTTCGGCGATGAAATCGCGCAGCGTGTCGATGTCCTTGTAGTCGATCTCTTCGACGCCGGCGACGGTGAAGCGGCAGAAACGCTTGCGCTTGAACAGCAGCGACTGGGTGTTGCGCTTCGGACGCTTGTCCTTGTTGAACTTCTTGAACGTGGCCATGTTGACCTCTCTTTAATCTGGAACGAATGACTGGATGTGGAGTACCGGGTGCCTGCCGCCACGAGCCGCTGCGAGGAATCCGCTGAACCGCCAGGCGCTTCCGAGGGCCTGGACCCTCAGGGCTTCGGCGACTGCGCCGAATGCCACTGCCCGGACTGCCAGCTTCACCTGCCTCGCCTGCCCCGCTTCGACCTGCTGCGACTCGTGTTCGAGTTCGATGTCGATCGCGGGAATGCCGGCCGGCGTGTGCCGCAAAGCCGAAATCACGGCGATGCGTGCGGTGAGCTCGGCGTGGTTCACGCCTGTTGCTGGTACTCCTGCTGCTGGGCCTTGCGGGCTTCTTCGCGCTCGACCGTCTTCATCATCGACGAAGGACCGGTGTCGGCGCGCTTGCGCTGCACGGTGAGGTGGCGCAGCACGGCGTCGTTGAAGCGGAATGCATGCTCCAGCTCGCCCATCACGTCCTGGCCCGCTTCGATGTTCAGGCACAGGTAGTGCGCCTTCGCGAGCTTGTTGATCTGGTAGGCCAGCTGGCGGCGGCCCCAGTCTTCGACACGATGCACCTTGCCGCCGCCGGCGGTGATCATGCCCTTGTAGCGCTCCAGCATGGCCGGAACCTGTTCGCTCTGGTCCGGATGGATCAGAAGCACGATTTCGTAATGACGCATAAGACTCCTTGAGGTTTGAAGCCACCCGCGGCGTCAGCGTAAGCGGTGTGGCAAGGGGAACCCGGCATTATAGCGGCCCGAATGCAGCCCAGCCTTCGTGCAGCAACTGCCCGTCAGTCGCGAGCATAGATGTCGATGCGTTTCGTTTGCTGATGACGCGACAGGAGGCTGACGACACCCGCGACCGCGAAGCCAAGTGGCACGCCGAAAACCGCTGCAGAAAGCGGCTGGATGCCGAACCACAGGTCCTGGCCGGGCGCCATGCCCAACAAGGCCCGAAGCGGCGGCGCGTTGATCGTCATGTAGTAGACGGTGATTCCCAGCCCGGCCAGCATGCCGGCCACGGCGCCCTTGCGATTCGTTCGCGACCAGAAGATGCCCAGCACCATCGCGGGAACGAAGGCCGAAGCGGCGAGAGAGAACGAAGCGGAGACCAGCGGAAGGATGTCGGCCGGCTTGGAGGTGGCGACGACGGCAGCCACCAGGGCGACGGCGAGCAGCGCGAACTTCGACAGGATCACGCGCTGGTCCGCCGTCACGCGATGGTTGATCTCGTGCGAATAGATGTCGCGCACGATCGCGTTGCTGATGGTGAGCAAAAGCCCATCGGCCGTGGAAAGCGCAGCCGCCAGGCCGCCGGCGGCGACGAGGCCCGAGATGACGTAAGGCAACCCGCCCAACTCCGGCGTGGCCAGCATGATCATGTCGGCGGACAGGCGGATCTCGCCCCACTGCAGGATGCGGTCGCCATTGACGTCGGCAACCGAGATGAGCGACGGATCCACCTTGGCCCATTGCGCGATCCATCTTGGCAGCGAGTCGAAGCTGGAACCCACGAGCTTGCTCATGACTTCGTACTTCACGAGCACGGCCAGTGCGGGCGCGGCCAGGTAAACGAGGGCGATGAAAAAGATCGTCCACGCCACCGACGATCGCGCCTGCGCCACTGTCGGCGTCGTGTAGTAGCGCGTGAGCAGGTGCGGCAGGCCCGCCGTGCCCACCATGAGGCAGAACATCAGCGCCAGAAAATTGCGGCGCGAAAGGTCGAAGGCATCGCGCTCCGCGGGCGAACCGTCCGGATCGCCGGCATAAGGCAGGCTGTGCCGGGGAAATCCACCCAGCGGTTTCGCTCGCTCCTGCGCTTCCTGCAGTGCGCGCGTCCAGCGCTCGCGCGCGGTGGCCGCGTCCTTCGGCAACGCCGCGAGTTCGCGGCTTGCTTCAAAGACGACGATCGGGTCTGCGCCTTGCGCCTTCAGTTGGCGAACGCGCGCGTGCGCTTCTTCGCGGTCGCGCTGCAGCGCGCCTTCGATATCCGCGAGCTTGGCCTCGTATTCCTGCGCGCGCATCGCGAAGATCGCGGAGACTTCCTTTTCCTTCGGATCGGCCGCGAGCTTGTCTTCGAGCTGCGCGATCTTCTCGAGCTGCTCGCCGTAGACGACAGGCGCCACCGGATTGCCCAGCTGCTTGTACGCCAGCCATGAGACCGGGATGAGGAACGCAAGCAGCAGCACGATGTACTGTGCGACCTGCGTCCACGTGATCGCGCGCATGCCGCCGAGGAACGAGCAAAGCAGCACGCCGCCCAGGCCAAGCAGCACGCCGATCTCGAATTGCACGCCCGTCAGGCGCGACGCGATCAGGCCGATGCCGTAGATCTGCGCGATCACATAAGTGAAAGAGCACAGCACCGCCGCAAGTGCCGCGATGATTCGCGGCCAGCGCCCGCCGAAGCGAACCCTGAAGTAATCGGGCACCGTGTAGAGGTTCAGGCGCCGAAGGTGCGGCGCAATCAGCAACGCGACGAGGCAGAAGCCGCCCGTCCACCCGAGCACGTATGCCAGGCCCGAGAAACCCTGCAGGTACAAACCGCCTGCCATGCTGATGAACGAGGCCGCGCTCATCCAGTCGGCCGCAGCAGCCATGCCGTTGTACATCGCCGGGATGCGGCGACCCGCGACGTAGTACTCCTCCGGGTCGGTGGTGCGGCCGTAGATACCGATCACCGCGTACATGAGCACCGAGGCGAACAGGAAGATCGGCCCCATCCAGAACCGCGACAGGCCATGACGCTCGGCCCAGGCCATGAAAAGCAGGAAGGCGAGCAGGCCCACGATGTAGATCGCGAAGTTGCGATGCAGGCGCCTTTTGTAGGCGCCGAATTCGGCGTCAAACATCCGTGGACCTGGCCTGCGGCGGCAGGCTGTCGTCGGGAGCGAGCCGCTTCATGATCGCCGCATACGCCACCACGATGGCAAGAAAGACGATCACCCCGCCCTGTGCGGCCATCCAGAAATCGAACGGCCACGGCCCGATCTTGAATTGCAGGTCACGCGCGAAAAAGCAGAAGCCAAAGCTGGCGACTGCCCAGACGACGAGCAGCGCCGCCTTGAGCGCGAGCACGCGGGGATCGTGCTGTTCCTGTGCTTCCGGGTCGCCCATGGCGAGGATGATCGCACCGGGGGCCCGATGCGATCTTGGTGTTTACGTCAGTGGATCAGCGCTCGGCGAGTTTCTGCCACGTCTCGATCACGCTGTCCGGGTTGAGCGACATCGATTCGATTCCCTCGTCGGCAAGCCACTTCGCAAAGTCGGGATGATCGCTGGGCCCCTGGCCGCAGATGCCGACATACTTGCCGGCCTTGCGGCATGCGCCGATGGCAAGCGAGAGCATCGCCTTCACGGCCGGATCGCGCTCGTCGAATTCCGCAGCGAGGAGCGCAAGCCCCGAGTCGCGATCGAGCCCCAGCGTGAGCTGCGTGAGGTCGTTCGAGCCGATCGAGAAGCCGTCGAAGAACTCCAGGAACTCATCGGCGAGGATCGCGTTGCTCGG
>DATJJL010000345.1:0-9432 GCA_035492155.1 Ramlibacter sp.
ATGAACGCCAGCAGGAATATGAGCAGCCCGCCCACGACCGGGAGCACGAGCGGGATGAGCGGCGTCACGGCTTCGATCGGGTCTTGCGATGCATCGTGCTGGGAATGGGTATCGTGGCTGGCCATGGTGTCCGTGTCCTGAACTGTCTGCGTTGGCTGATTCTAGAGCAGCGCGTAGGTAACGCTCGCCCGGCAAACGCTCTTGCCGCCGTCGGCGCCGCGCAGGTCGATTTCGCCAAACGCCAGCGTCTTGCCGGCGCGCAGCACGCGTGCCTGTACCAGTGCGTCCTGATTCGACAGCGGCTTGAGGAAGCTCGTGTTCATCTGCACCGTGGTGCACGGCCGAAAGCTGCCGAAATGGTTGATGAGCGCGAGCACCATGGCCGTATCGGCCGCAGCCATCATGGCCTGCCCGCAGAGCATCCCACCCACCCGCGATAAGGCATCGCGTTGCGGCAGCCTCAGCGTGACGCTATCGGCATCGAAATTCTCCACGCGCAATCCCAGCTCCTGAACCCATGGCGCGAAGTACTCGACCAGAGCCGATTGCAGTGTGCTCGTCTCCATCATTGCTCCTGGGCCTGGTAACCACCCGCGTGCAGGGCCTCGATGACGGCCGCGATGTGCTCGCGCCCGCGTGTCTGCACGACGAGTTCGATCTCGACGTTTTGCGCCGCGAGCAGTGTGAACGCGCGCTGGTGATGCACCTCGTCGATGTTCGCGCCGGCTTCGGCCACGATCGCAGTGATGCGAGCGAGCGA
Source organism: Ramlibacter sp. (assembly GCA_035492155.1). GTDB lineage: Bacteria > Pseudomonadota > Gammaproteobacteria > Burkholderiales > Burkholderiaceae_C > Ramlibacter. The sequence continues at coordinate 761 of DATJJL010000345.1, forward strand.
GCCCGGCACGTCGCGCGAGCTCACGCGGATCCGTGCGAGCCGGCCGGCACGCACCATGCCTCGCTCGATGATCGCGGCGAGCAGCATCGGGTCGATGTTGCCGCCCCCCAGAACCAGGCCGACCTTGCGACCGCGAAAGCGCTCGGGCTGCTTGATGAGAGCCGCAAGTCCCGCCGCCCCCGCGCCTTCGACCAGCGTCTTTTCGATTTCGAGCAGCAGGACGATCGCCTGCTCGATATCGCCCTCGTCGACCAGCACGATGTCGTCGACGCACTTTTCGATGATCGCCTGAGTGATGCGCCCCGGCGTGCCGACCGCGATGCCCTCGGCGATCGTGCTGACGCCTTGCGGCAGGTGCTCGTGCTTGACCGCATTGAACATGTTGGGAAATCGAAGTGTCTGCACGCCGATCACTTCAATGGTCGGCTTGAGAGCCTTCGCGGCAACGGCGATTCCCGCGATCAGGCCACCGCCCCCGACGGCGACCACCAGCGTGTCGAGGTCGGGCACGGCCTGCAGCATTTCGAGGCCGACAGTCCCTTGGCCGGCGACGATGGCCTCGTCGTCGTAAGGGTGGACGAATGTCAGGTCCCGCTCTGCGGCAAGCACGAGGGCAAAAGCGCGCGCTTCTTCCAGCGTGTCGCCGTGAAGCACGATCTCGGCGCCGAAGCTGCGCGTGCGTTCGACTTTCACGCCCGGCGTGAAGCGCGGCATCACGATCACAGCGCGCAGGCCCAATCGCTGCGCGTGATAGGCCACGCCCTGCGCGTGATTCCCGGCGCTCATGGCGATGACGCCGCGCGCCTTCTCGGCATCGCTGAGCTGGACGAGCTTGTTGCAGGCACCCCGCTCCTTGAACGATGCGGTGAACTGCAGGTTCTCGAATTTCAGGAACACCTGGGCGCCCGTGATCTGCGACAGCGTGCGCGATTCGACGCAAGGTGTCTCGAGAACCTGCCCTGCGAGACGGGCTTCGGCGGCGCGGACGTCGGCGAGGGAAACCATGGCGGCGATTGTCACGGGAAAAGTCGGCCCGGGCCGCCCTTTTCCCACGATCAGCGTCTTCCATGTAGCATCAACTCGCGTTATCGTCCGCGCAATCGGGTCCCCGGCAAGGAGGACGTGCCCATGGTCAAGCGTTCGGCGGATTTGCAGCTGCTGCCCTCACCTGGGCTCAAAGACGCGCCCGTGCTCGACCTGATGTGCTCGCACTTCGTCCTCACCCTGGCTGCGAAGCAGGGCGGCAAGTTCAATGTCCGGCGCGACCTCAACGGGCTGCTCTCCCTGGCCGGCCGACACCTCGTCTGGCCCGCCCCTGCGCTGGCGCGTTTGCGCGAATTTCTCGCGCGCCGCTGCAAGGACAACGAATTCTGGCGCGGACACGAGCAGCTCGAAACGGTTGAATTTCTCGATCGTCACGGTGTCTGGCGCGGGCCATACGAAGAAGGCACGCTCTTTTTCTATCTCGACGAATACGCGAAGGACCAGCCCAAAGACCTGCTGTCCGTTCTCGCCGCCACGGGCGATTGGCTGACGCATTCGCTGAAGAAGCATTCGACGCTGGTCGAAAAGAACATCGATGCGCTCTCGGGGCTGCTGCAGCTGAACAAGGCCGAGCGCGCCTTGCTTCTGTACGGCACGCTTGCGAGATACCAGCGCGACCTGCGAAGCCTGCTGGTCGAGTTCAAGGTCAACAACGCGCCCGAAGCGTACGCGGCTCTCGCAGAAATCGCCGGGGTGAACGCCAACGAAGTCGGCGAGGCGCTGCGGGCGGGCTCCCGCCTCGAGCGCATCGGGCTCGTCGAAAACCTCATCTCCGAACACAACATCACCGATCTCGCGGACCTCATGAAGGTCAGCGAAAAGCTGCCGCCCGTGCTCATGCGCGAATACCGCGACCACAACGAGCTCATGGCCGTGTTCACGCGGCCTTCGGCCAAGAGCGCCCTCAAGGTCGCCGACTTCGCGTTCGTCGAAGAGGACGCGACCGTGCTTTGCTCCCTGCTGAGAAATGCGGTCACGCGCAAGGAACCTGGCGTGAACGTGCTGCTCTACGGGCCACCGGGAACGGGCAAGACGGAACTCGCGAAAGTCGTTGCGCAGGCGGCTGGGCTCGAGCTGTTCGAAGTCGAATATGCCGATCGCGATGGCAACTCGCTCTCGGGTCGCGATCGTTATCGATCGCTGCAGATCGCGCAGGTGTTCCTCAAGGGCAGCGCGCAAGCCGCATTGCTGTTCGACGAGGTGGAAGATGTGTTCCCGCCCATCTCCAGCGAGGCGGCGCAACTGATGGCCCGTGCCGAACAGGTCGTCGCTCCCACGACGGGCAGCGTGAGCGGCAAGGCGTGGGTGAACCAGATTCTCGAATCGAATTCGGTGCCCACGATCTGGGTCACGAACCGCATCGAGCAGATCGACCCCGCGTTCCGGCGCCGCTTTGCTTATCACCTCGAGCTGAAATCGCCGCCGCCGGGCGCGCGCGAGGGGCTCGTGCGCAAGACGCTCGAAGGCGTATCGGTCTCCGACGGCTTTGTCGCCAAGCTCACGGAGCGCAAGGGGCTGACACCCGCGCAGATCCGCACGGCGGTGCGCTTCGCCGGATTGGCGGGCGCGCAGGGCGCGAAAGTGGAAGAGCTGATCGAGCGCCAGTTGCGCAACGCCGACCAGGCGCTGGGCAATCGAAGCACGGAGTCGGGCCTTCGGCGCCCCGTGACAACGTACGACCTCGAGATGCTGAACGTCGAAACCCGCTTCGAGGTGCCTCGCATCATCGAAGCGCTGAAGGCGCGCGGCCACGGCACCCTGTGCTTCCACGGAGCGCCGGGCACGGGCAAGACAGCGCTGGCCGACCACATTGCGCGCAGCCTCGACCGGCCGCTGATGGTGAAGCAGGCGAGCGATCTCATGAGCAAGTTCGTCGGCGAAACCGAGCAGAACATGGCCGCGATGTTCGACGAAGCCGAAAGCGAGAAAGCGATCCTGCTGCTCGACGAGGCCGACAGCTTCCTGCAGGACCGCCGCGGCGCGCAGCGCACCTACGAAGTCACCGAGGTGAATGAAATGCTCCAGGGGATGGAGCGCTTCTCCGGCATCTTCGTGTGCACCACGAACCTGATGGATCGCATCGACCAGGCGGCGCTTCGGCGATTCACGTTCAAGATACGGTTCAATCCGCTCAAGGCTGTGCAGCGAGAGAAGATGTTCGTCGTCGAGGCCCTGGGCGGCGATGCCGCCGCTCTCACGGACGAAGCACGATCGCGGCTCGCCAAACTCGAGCAGCTATGCCCCGGCGACTTCGCGGCCGTGAAGCGGCAGGTCGACATCCTGGCTGCGCAAATCACGCCGGAAGAATTCCTCGAACAACTCGAAGCCGAGCACCGCATCAAGCCGGAAGTGCGTGAACACCGCAGCATCGGCTTCCTGCACTGATGCGGACGGCTTTCAGGCCGCCGACACGACGCGCAGGACTTCCTCGCCGTAAGCCTCGAGCTTCTTCGCGCCGATGCCGCTGATCGCTTGCAGGTCCTGCAGCGATTTCGGTCCCAGCGCGGCAACGGCGGCGAGTGTGGCGTCGTGGAAGATCACGTACGCGGGCAGGTTGTGCTCGCGCGCAATTTCCGCCCGCCATGCCTTGAGTGCGGCGAAGCGCGCCTGGCCGCCTTCGGTGAGGCCCGCGCTTGCCGCGCTGGGCTTTGGCGCCGCGCGCTTGCGCGAGCCGCCGTGCTGCGACACCGATTCGCGAAGCAGCACAGGCATTTCGCCGCGCAACACTGCGCGCGAACCTTCCGTCAGACGAAGCGTGTTGAACGATTCGCTATCGACCGCGACAGCGCCAGTCGCGACGAGCTGGCGCAGCACGCCGCGCAATTGCGCCTCGCTGTATTGCGCGCCGACCCCGAAGGTGCTGATGCGCTCGTGCCCGAACTGAGTGACCTTCTCCGTCTGCTTGCCGCGCACGATGTCCATCACATGGCCCGCACCGAAGGAGATGCCGGTTTGCTGCTGAACACGGTACACGGTGGACAGCAGCTTGCGTGCAGCGTCCGTGCCGTCCCACACCTGCGGCGGCGACAGGCAGTTGTCGCAGTTGCCGCAAGGCGTCGACTGTTCCCCGAAATACCGGAGCAGGCGCACCCGCCGGCAATCCGTCGCTTCTGCGAGCGCGAGCAGCGCATCCAGCTTGCCTCGCATCACCTGCTTGAATTCGTCGGGCGCGGGACTCTCGTCGATCATGCGACGCTGGTTCACCACGTCCTGCAAGCCGTAGAGCATCCATGCAGAAGATGGCAGTCCGTCGCGGCCCGCGCGGCCCGTCTCCTGGTAATAGCCTTCGATGTTCTTGGGCATGTCCAGGTGCGCGACGAAACGCACGTCCGGCTTGTCGATACCCATGCCGAAAGCGATCGTCGCCACCATGACGATGCCCTCTTCGCGCAGGAACCGGTCCTGGTTGCGCTGGCGCACTTCGGTATCGAGCCCTGCGTGATACGGCAGCGCACGCACGCCGCGGCTTTCGAGGAGGGCGGCCGTGTCTTCGACGCGCTTGCGCGTCTGGCAGTACACGATGCCCGATTCGCTTTCGTGATTGCGCTCGATGAAGCGCAAAAGCTGCGCCGACGGATCCGTTTTCTCGACGATGGCGTAGGTGATGTTGGGCCGGTCGAAGCTCGAGACGAACTGGCGCGCGCCTTGCAGTTGCAACCGCTCGACGATGTCCTCGCGCGTGATCGCATCCGCCGTCGCCGTGAGTGCGAGCCGCGGCACGGAAGCGAAGCGCTCATGCAGCACCGTGAGCGCGCGGTACTCGGGCCGGAAGTCGTGGCCCCACTGGCTCACGCAATGTGCTTCGTCGATGGCGAAAAGCGAAAGCTTGCCGCGTTGGTGCAGCGAATCGAGCTGGGAGAGAAAGCGCGGTGTCGTCACGCGCTCGGGCGCCGCGTAAAGCAGCGTGAGCTCGCCGCGCGCGAGGCGCTTTTCGATTTGCGAAGCCTCGTCGCTGCTCAATGTCGAATTGAGGAAGGCGGCCTCCACGCCCGCTTCGTGCAGCGCGCCCACCTGGTCGTGCATGAGCGCGATGAGGGGCGAGACGACGATGGCCGTGCCTTTGCCCTGGCGATGCCGCACGATGGCCGGCACCTGATAGCACAGCGATTTGCCGCCGCCGGTGGGCATGAGCACGAGTGCATCGCCGCTTGCGACGGCATGGTCGATGATCTCGGCCTGCGGCCCGCGAAAGCGCGCGTAGCCGAAGACCTCCTGGAGGACGGATTGGGGTGACAGCAAGATGGCCCTGATTCTCCGGGACATTGGCCCGGTGCCTACAATGAACGCACCATGAAGCCTATCGTCTACACACGCGGCCAGGAACTGCCGCGCATCCTCGAGCAACGCATAGCGATCCTCGACGGTGCGATGGGTACGATGCTGCAGCGCTTCCGCATTTCCGAGGAAGCCTGGCGCGGCGATCGCTTCAAGGACCATCCGAAGGACCTGCGAAACAACGGTGACCTGCTCACGCTCACGCGGCCCGATGTCGTGCGCGACATCCATGAGGCCTATCTCGCCGCAGGCGCGGACATCATCGAGACCAACACCTTCGGCGCCACGAGCATCGCGCAGGAGGACTATGGCCTGGCGCACATTGCGCTGGAACTCAATCGCGAATCTGCGAAGCTTGCACGCGCCGCGGCCGACAAGTTCAGCACGCCGGACAAGCCGCGATTCGTCGCAGGCGCGCTCGGCCCCACGCCGAAGACGGCGAGCATCAGCCCCGACGTGAACGACCCCGGCGCGCGAAACGTCGACTTCGAACAGCTTCGCGCGGCTTATTACGAGCAGGCGCAAGGCCTCACCGAAGGCGGTGCCGACCTGCTGCTCGTCGAGACCATTTTCGACACGCTCAATGCCAAGGCCGCGCTTTTCGCGATCGAGGAATGGTTCGAGAGATCGGGTGAGCGCCTGCCGGTCATCATCAGCGGCACGGTCACCGATGCGTCGGGCCGCATCCTCAGTGGGCAGACCGTGCAGGCGTTCTGGTACAGCGTGCGGCATGTGCGGCCGCTGGTGGTGGGCCTCAATTGCGCTTTGGGCGCGGCATTGATGCGGCCTTACCTGCAGGAGCTCGCCAAGGTCGCGGGGGACACTTTCATCAGCTGCTATCCGAACGCAGGCTTGCCGAACCCGATGGCCGAAACCGGATTCGACGAGACGCCGGAAGTGACGTCGCGCCTGCTGCGCGACTTCGCGGCCGAGGGCCTCGTCAATATCGTCGGCGGCTGCTGTGGCACCACGCCGGAGCACATCGCCGCCATTCGCGAGGCAGTGCAGCCTTTCCATGCACGAAGCGTGCAGCGCGAGTTCTTCTACAAGGAAGCGGCTTAAGCCTGCATCCGACTCGCCCGGCGGGCGATAACCCGCCGGGCCCCGGTACGTCCACGCGGTGCCGGTAAGCTCTTGTGGCCGGCCTCCAGTGTCTTCGGCCTGGCTCGGGAAGTGTTCCTGCATTTCCTTTCAGGGATTCGACGAACGGGATAATCTCCTGCCATGGACAACATCGACAGGAAAATCCTCGCCGCCTTGCAGAAGAATGCCCGCGCGAGCCTCCAGGAGGTCGGCCAAGCCGTGGGTCTATCGACCTCGCCCTGCTGGGAGCGAATCCGCAAGATGGAGCAGGGCGGCGTGATCGAGGGCTACACGGTGCGCCTGAACGCACCGGCCGTCGGCTGGCACGACACCGTGCTGGTGCAGCTCACCCTCGACAGCCACACGGACAACACGCTCGAGAAGTTCGGCGAGCAGCTCGCGGCGATTCCCGAAGTGATCGAGGCGTACCTCGTCTCCGGCGATTACGACTACCTGCTACGCGTTGCGGTGAAAGATACGCGCGACTACGAGCGGCTGCTGCGCGAGAGGCTCTACAAGATCAAGGGCATTCGCCACAGCAAGTCGAGCTTCGTGCTTCGCACGCTGAAGAAAGCGGACCTGCCGCTCTGATCGCCGTTGTGGCGCGCAGCGTCACAAGGGCATCAGCTCGTTGATTTCTTCGTTCATCGCCTGCGTGAGCTGCGAGTAGAGCTTGAGCTTGGCCTGGTTGTCCCGCATGCGCTGGGCGATGCGCATCGAAATCGCCATCATCAGTTTCGCGGCGGCGCGCGGCTCTTCGTCCAGCAGGCGATTGAGGTCGCGCCGCGTGAGGATGGCGCAGCGAAGATCCGTCATCGCCGTGCACGAGGCAGAGCGCGGCGAACCGTCGATGAGGCCCATCTCGCCGATGAGGCTGCCGGGGCCCAGCACGGTGACCGTGATCGGCTCATTGCGGCTCACCACGACGGTTTCGACCGTGACGTCGCCGTCGAGCACGAGCAGCATGAAGTCCGTGTTTTCGGTGTCGCCTTCCTTGATGAACTTTTGCCCTTCGGGAATGCGGTGCGGCGCCATGTAGGTGACGATCGTGCGGGCCTCTTCCTCATCCAGCTGCATGAGCGCGCTTGGCGCACGCAATAGCTCGGCGGCGTGATCGGCCGCGGGCGAGCCGGCGATCTTTCGCAGGCGCTGGCGACGGGTGGGCGCCGAAGATCCGCGCCGACCGAACAGCCGGGCGAAAACGCCGGGAGAAGCGTTCGTCGGTGCGAAGGTCGGGGCGGTCTGCATTTAAAATGACGATAGCTCAAGGAGCGCTGCAGCGCTTAGGCAAATTGCCTAGCGTCAGGCTTGAGATTCCCTAACGGCGCTCACCTTCCGACAATCGAAAGGTCCATGAGCGCGTCCCACGTCCCCCCACTTCGCCTTTCCGGCCTCGAGCCCGTCTCCATCGGGCCGGGAAGCCTTTTCGTGAACATCGGCGAGCGCACCAACGTCACCGGCTCGAAGGTGTTCGCCCGCATGGTCCTCGCCGGCCAGTTCGAGCAGGCGCTGGCCGTCGCACGCCAGCAGGTCGAAAACGGCGCGCAGGTCATCGACATCAACATGGACGAGGCCATGCTGGACAGCAAGGCCGCGATGGTGCGGTTCCTGAACCTCATCGCGAGTGAGCCCGACATCGCCAAGGTGCCGATCATGATCGACTCGTCGAAGTGGGAGGTCATCGAAGCCGGCTTGCGCTGCGTGCAGGGCAAAAGCATCGTCAATTCCATCTCGATGAAGGAAGGCGTTGACGAATTCAAGCGCCAGGCAACGTTGGTCAAGCGTTACGGCGCGGCCGCCGTCGTGATGGCGTTCGACGAACAAGGCCAGGCCGATTCGTACGAACGCAAGATCCGCATCTGCGAGCGCGCCTACCGCATCCTCGTGGACGAGATCGATTTCCCGCCCGAAGACATCATTTTCGACCCGAACATCTTCGCGATCGCCACCGGCATCGAGGAACACAACAACTACGCGGTCGATTTCATCAACGCCACGCGCTGGATCAAGCAGAACCTGCCCGGCGCGAAGGTCTCGGGCGGCGTGTCGAACGTGAGCTTCTCGTTTCGCGGCAACGACCCGGTGCGCGAAGCGATCCACACCGTGTTCCTCTATCACGCCATCCAGGCGGGCATGGACATGGGCATCGTCAACGCCGGCATGGTCGGCGTGTATGACGAAGTCGAGCCGCAATTGCGCGAGCGCGTGGAGGACGTCGTGCTCAATCGCCGGCCGGACGCGGGCGAACGGCTGATCGAGATCGCGGAAGA